>DVLY01000040.1 GCA_018715295.1 Candidatus Merdimorpha stercoravium
GATCGTCGCGATAAACGGAGTTTGCAAAAGTGTGCACAGGCAGGTGAAAATCGAAAACTGATATACTGTCAAAGCAGCCGACATTCTTTCCGGCGGAATGACCAATTTGTTTTGTACGAACCACAATCCAATGGTTTCTGCCAAAAGGAGAATGACTAAAGCAATGATCAGGTGATTGACGAGTGTGGTGTTGAATACTTTCCGGAGTTGCCCGTAGTCCTGTCTTCCCAATTCGACAGTAATGAAACGCGATGTGGAGGCCGCCATGGCTCCATTGAGGAAAGTAAACATGAGGACAACGCCGCCTATTACATTGTATATCCCGTAATCGATTTCTCCCAAGGTGTTTAAGACCACCCGGGAGGTATACAAGGCAATAGCCATGATAAGCGCCATGCGAAAATACAGGATGACTGTATTTTTTGCGATGCGCTTATTGTTTTCGGCATCTGTGGTCATTGTTTAGGGATGGGGATAGAATCATTGCAGACGTGCCACGATCCGCCCGCACGCCAACCCATCGCCGTAAGGATTGACCGCCCGGCTCATGGATTCGTAGTAAGCCTTGTCGTCCAGCAGACGGGACACCTCGCCCGTGATGCGGTCGTAGTCCGTACCGACCAGGCGCACCGTTCCGGCGGCGAGAGCCTCCGGGCGTTCAGTTGTATCGCGCATGACCAGTACCGGTTTTCCCAGGCCAGGAGCCTCTTCCTGAATGCCTCCGCTGTCGGTGAGTACCAAGGTGCTTTTTTCCATCAGGAAGACGAATTCCAGGTATTCGAGCGGTTCGATGAAGAAGAGGTTCGCTCCGTGTTGCTGGCCGAACACCTCGGCGATGGGTCGGCGGACATTCGGGTTGAGGTGCATCGGATAAACGAAATCGACCTCCGGGTACTTCTCGGAAAGGGTCTTGATGGCCCGGCAGATATTGCGGAATCCTTCGCCGAAATTTTCCCGGCGGTGGCCGGTGATCAGCACTATCCGTCGTCCCTGCCCGGTGCGCAGCGGGTCGTATCCTGCGGCTTGCAGACGTTCGGTCAGTTCTCCGGAAAGGCTTTGGTCCTGTTGGATCTTTTCCACTACGGCGTACAGGGCATCGATGACGGTATTGCCCGTTACGGTGATGTTTTGCGGGAGGATATTTTCCTTCAACAGGTTTTCCTTCGCCAAGGGAGTGGGGGCGAAATGGTAGGTGGCGATACGTCCCGTGATCTGGCGGTTCATTTCTTCGGGCCAGGGGCTGTAGATGTCGTGGGTGCGCAATCCGGCTTCGACGTGTCCGACGGGGATCTGCTGGTAAAAAGCGGCCAGGGCGGCAGCTGTACTGGTGGTAGTATCCCCATGCACCAGGACGACGTCCGGTTTAGCTTCCTTGAGTACGTCTCTCATGCCCACCAGCACCCGCGCGGTAACGTCGTACAGATCCTGTCCCTGCTTCATGATGTTCAGGTCGTAGTCGGGTGCGATGTCGAACAGGTGGAGCACCTGGTCGAGCATTTCCCGGTGCTGCCCGGTCACGCATACGAGCGTGTTGAAGTCCTGTGGATGTTTTTCGAAGGCCTTCACCAGCGGAGCCATTTTTATGGCTTCCGGTCGGGTTCCGAAGACGAGCATGACGGTTTTCATGGCAGGATGGGTTGGAAGAAAGGGTTATTTCTTGAAGATGCCGCAGAAGTCCAGGATGACTTTCCCGGGGTCGTAGGGCAGGGTCTTGAACGGATCGTGAGCGACCAGGAAGGCGACGATGTCGGCCTGTTGGTAAGCCTGCTGATAATCCGTGAGTTTGAAGACTTTATGTTCTGTTACGTTGGGTTCGACGATCATGTAGTCGGCGTCTTCGCCTTCCATAACCTTGGAGACGATGTATTTGGCGGGGCTTTCGCGCAGGTCGTCGATATTGGGCTTGAAAGCCAGGCCCATCAGGGCGACGCAGGGCTTGCGACCGTTTTTCAAGGTAAAGTCCTCGATGGCGCGTTTGGTCTTCTCGGCGCACCAGAAGGCTTTGTAGTTGTTGATCTCGCGCGATTTGGCGATGAGTTGGGATTCGACCGGGAAGTCCGCCGTGATGAAATACGGGTCCACCGCGATGCAGTGCCCGCCTACACCGCTGCCGGGCTGGAGGATGTTTACGCGGGGGTGTTTGTTGGCCAGGGCGATGAGTTCCCAGACGTTGATGCCGGCTTTGTCGCAGATGAGCGAGAGTTCGTTTGCAAAGGCGATCTGCACGTCGCGCGAGGAATTTTCGGTCAGTTTGCACATTTCGGCCGTTTTGGCATTGGTGCGGTGCAACTGGCCTTCGACGAACCGGGAGTAAAAAGCGACGGCCTTTTCGGTCGAGGCCGGGTCGATACCGCCGATCACCCGGTCGTTGTGCACCAGTTCGTACAGGACGTTTCCGGGCAGTACGCGTTCGGGGCAGTACGCGATGTGGAGTTTGCCTTGCAGTTCGGGACGGTGTTCGAAGATCAGGCGGGCCATCTTGTCGGTGGTGCCCACCGGCGAAGTCGATTCAATGATAAACAGGTCGCCTTCCTTGAGCAGGGGGATGACCGAGCGGGTGGCAGCCTCCACGTACGAGATGTCCGGCTCGTGATTGCCTTTGAAGGGGGTGGGTACGACGACCAGGTAAACGTCGCTCACTACCGGGGTGGTGGTGGCGCGCAGGCGGCCTTCGGCGACGGCTTGGTGCACCACTTGCCGCAGTCCGGGTTCAACGATGTGGATTTCCCCGCGGTTGATGGTTTCCACCACAGTGGGGTTGATGTCCACGCCGGTTACTTGCAATCCCCGGCTGGCGGCTACGGCTGCCGTGGGCAGTCCGATGTATCCCAATCCTAAAAACAAGGTATTCATTTTGAATGAAAATTTAGTTGCGGCAAAGATACGGAAAATATAAATTGAATTGGGTGGATGTTTGTTGATTTTCCGTGTGTTCAAGATTCTCATATGACAAATAAAGGATATGAAAAATTTTGTGCATTTTAATGGATAAAAGTAAGTATTCTGCAAAATATATTCGAAAGCACTACCCTCGTCCATGTCCGAAGAAAAATTGCCTTTCACTATCTTTTTCATAAGACAGGATGCGCCTCGGCAAATCCTGGGAGGAAAAACTTCGTTTTCCCTCGCGGCTTTGCACTCGGCTTTCACTATCTTTGGATAAGATAGGATGCGCCTCGGCAAACTCCTCGGGGAAAAACTTCGTTCTCCCCCTCGTCTTTGCGCTCGGCTTTCACTATCTTTGTCAGCGGCTATTGCGAAATCGAGAAAGAGCCATGCGAAAATCGATCATCCTGTTTACCGAAAGCGTAAAGTTCGCCTGGGATACCCTGGTGAAGAACAAGTTGCGTACGTTGTTGTCCCTGTTGGGGATCAGCATCGGTATTTTCTGCATCATTACGGTGCTGGCTGCGGTGGATTCGCTCAAGAGAAATGTGGACGACGAGCTGGCTTCGATGGGGGCCGAGGTGGTCTATATCGATAAGTGGCCTTGGGGGATGGTGATGAACGCCGAATGGTGGGACATCCAGAAACGGCCTTATCCTACCCTGGAGGAGGCCGATGCGCTGCGCCGTCAGCTGCCCGACATCGCGGATCGGATCGCTTTTTACCTGCAGGGGTACGGCCAGATAAAGATAAACAACGAGAACATTACCGATTTTCAGATCCTGGCCGTTTCGCAGGAGTATGAAAACATCGAGCAGATGAAGATAACCCAGGGCCGTTTCTTTTCGCCGGTGGAAAGCGCGGCGGGGACTCCGGTGGCGGTGGTAGGCTACGATATTTACACCAACAGTTTCGGCTCGGACGAGCAGGCTTTGGGCAAAACGATCCTCTACCGGGGACAGAAGCTGCGCATCATCGGCACGCTGGAAAAGGAAGGCGAGCAGATGTTCGGGGTTTCGAAGGACAACCGGGTCTTCGTCCCGGTCAATTTCTACCGCAAGTACACCCCCATCACCAACCGTTCGGGGGGCAACGTGATCGTCAATCCGACGGATGTCCAGAAGGCCGACATGGACGAGTTCCTGAGCGAATTGCGCGGGCACATGCGTTCGATCCGCCGCCTGGCGCCCGATGCCAAGGACAATTTTGAGTTGAATGTTCCTTCGGTGATCGCCAATACCTTTGCGCCGCTGTACTCGATGCTCAACCTGGCAGGATTTATCATCGGCGGTTTTTCGATGCTGGTGGGCGGATTCGGCATCGCCAACATCATGTTCGTGAGCGTGCGCGAGCGGACCAACCAGATCGGTATCCAGAAAGCCTTGGGAGCCAAGAACAGCTTTATCCTCCTCCAGTTCGTTTTCGAGGCGGTGTTCCTCTCGCTGATCGGCGGGTTGATCGGTATCCTGATGGTATGGGGCGCAATGGCGGCGGCCGAGGCCCTCTCGGGGATGGAGTTTTACCTTTCGCTGACCAACATCAACATCGGGGTGGTGATTTCGGCGCTGATCGGCCTTTTGGCCGGGATCATGCCGGCGTACATGGGAGCGCGGATGGATCCGGTGGAGGCGATCCGTTCCGGGCAGTAAAAAGCAGTGCAATATTTTTTTGTCGATGGGAAGCAAACACAAACTGAAGCGTTTTCAGGAAAACGAAACTTTCTCGCGGCTGCTGCAGCCTTCGCGGGAGGAATTGCTCGAAGGGAATTTCCCGTTGAGGGGGCATTGGCGGGAGGAATTTTTCGGCAACGACCATCCCATTGTCCTGGAGTTGGGATGCGGCAAGGGGGAATATACCGTCGGGCTGGCGCGGCGCCATCCGGAAAAGAACTTCATCGGGGTGGACATCAAGGGCGCCCGTCTGTGGCGGGGGGCCAAGACGGTTACCGAGGAAGGGATGCCCAACGCCGGCTTTCTGCGCACCCAGATCGAGTTGATCGACCGGTGTTTCGCTCCGGACGAAGTGGACGAAATCTGGATCACGTTCCCCGATCCGCAGATCAAGTACCGCCGAACCAAACATCGTCTTACCGGCGAAGGTTTCCTGGAGAAATACACCCGGATCCTCAAGAAAGACGGCTTGATCCACCTGAAGACCGATTCGGCTTTCCTGCACGGCTATACCTTGGGCTTGCTTCACGGCTTGAGGCACGAGGTGCTCTACGCCCAGCACGACTTGTACCGCGACGACAATGCGCCCGAGGAGCTCAAGACCATCCAGACTTTCTACGAAAAAAAATACCTCGAAACCCAAACGCCCATTACCTACATCCGTTTCCGTTTGAAACGTTGAGGTTTTTTCTACCGGGAAGAAAAGTCCTCACAACTTCTTGCGGCGGGACTGTGCGGCATACAAAGCCGACAACTCGTCGAACTCTTTGTGCAAGGCCGCTAATCTCTCCGGATCCTTTTCAATAGTACAAACACAACGCACGTAAGATATCTTGGTTTTCACCTCCTGTATATCATACTTGCGAATAATTTTTAATCCGGTTAGAAATATCTCCTCCGATAAAATATCAAGTTCGTGGCTCCAAAATGCACCACGTTGACAGTTTTCGGCCCTATCTATGGCCCAATACGAGTTCCGTAAAAAATACTCGATTTCCTCTTTGGAAACGGGTAGTTTTTCCCCCTCCAGGATCCGGTGAGCGGCATCGCGCACGAGAGTCAAGGCCGGCTCGAAATCGTTTGCATCGACCAATTCATCGACCTTCTTGTACAAAGAAGTAAAATCTATCATGGGTTTGTTCGGGATTGGGAGGGAGATTCTTTGAGTGGGATGTTTACAAAAGTCCTCTTTCGGCCAGGCTGATGTATCCTCCGGGGATGAAAATGACGTGATCCGCCAGGCGGAAGCCCAGCAAGCGGCAGGCGCTGCGGATCTCTTGCGTGGCGCGGATGTCCTCGGACGATACGGAGAGCGATCCGGAGGGGTGGTTGTGGCACAGGACGATCGCTTCGCTGCCCAAGGCGTATGCCCGGCGGAAGATCATGCGCTGGTCGATGGCGGCGGCGCTGAAACCTCCCTGGCTTACCCGTTGGCGCATCAGGATTTTCCCGGAAGGGGCGAGGTGGAGGACCCAGAACTCCTCGTGGTCCAGGTGGCGCATTTCGGGTTCGAGGGCGGTGAATACGTCCTGTGCGGTGCGGATCACGGGGGCTTCGTTCGTTTCCCGGGCGGCGCGGCGGGCGATCTCGAAGCAGGCTCCGATCTCGATGGCGGTGGCCTGGCCGATGCCTTTGACCGAGCTCAGTTCGCCGGGGCTCATGGCGGCAATGCGCGCCAGGCTGCCCGAGGTGTAGTCCAGGAGTCCGGCGGCGATCTGGTGGGCGGACAGGCCGGCGGTGCCCGAGCCGATCAGGATGGCGAGGAGTTCCTGGTCCGAGAGGCTTTCCGGACCGCAGCTGACGAATTTTTCACGGGGTTTCACAGTTGTCGTTGCTTTTTGGGTAAATGTACGCAAATTAGACTTCGGTCCGGCAGTACTCGCCACAGGAATAGCCGCTTTTTTTCTCCGGGGAAAATACCCCTTGCGTTGTAAGGGTAAAAAAACGTATCTTTGTCCCGGTATTGCCTCCGTAGTTCAACGGATAGAATGATGGTTTCCGGTACCATTGATGAAGGTTCGATTCCTTCCGGGGGTACGAAAACGCCGCAGCGCGGGTAGCGCTGCGGCGTTTTTTTTGCTTGCGTTTGTCCTTCGGGCGCGGAGCGGGAGGTCAAAATACGGGGAATTTTCGCAGGACTTGCCCGGGCGGAGTAAAAAAATTATCTTTGCATGGCAGGGATCGTCGTGCAACAATTATGGACGAAAATAACTACAAAGTCGCAGTAGTCGGCGGGGGCAGTTGGGCAACGGCCATCGTCAAGATGCTGTGTGAAAACATGGATCGCGTGGGGTGGTACATCCGCTCGGAATCGTCGGCGGACTACCTGCGGCGCGAGCATCACAATCCCAATTACCTTTCGGCCGTAGAATTCGACACTTCGAAGCTGTGCATCAGCAGCAACATCAACGAGGTGGTCGAAAATGCCTATACGGTCATCTTTGCGATCCCTTCCGCGTTTTTCTCCAAGGAGATCCGCGGGATGAAAGTCCCGATGAAAGGCAAGATCCTTTTCTCGGCCATCAAGGGGCTTCTCCCCGAGAAAAACATCGTGATGGGGCAGTACCTTTCCAAACGGTTCAAGGTGGCACCCGGTCGTATCGGAGCCATCACCGGTCCTTGCCATGCCGAGGAAGTGGCGATGGAACACCTCTCGTACCTGACGGTCGCCTGCCAAAACCAACCCATCGCCGAGAACATGGCCTCGTACCTCAACGGGCCGTACATCCGTTGCAAACTCTCCCGCGATGTGATCGGAGTGGAATACGCCGCCGTGCTCAAAAATATCTATGCGGTGGCGGCCGGCATCGCCCATGGCCTGAATTACGGGGACAATTTCCAGGCGGTGCTCATGTCCAATGCCATCCGGGAGATGGACAATTTCATGTCGGTGGTCTATCCGATGGAGGGGCGCAACATCATGGATTCGGCTTATCTGGGCGATTTGCTGGTCACCGGTTACAGTTATTTCAGCCGCAACCGAATGTTCGGCACGATGATCGGCAAGGGATACACCGTCAAGTCGGCCATGCTCGAAATGAACATGGTGGCCGAGGGATATTACGCCACTTACGGGGTGATGCAGCTCGTCCAGCAACACGACATCCGCATGCCGATCGTCGAGGCGGTGTATGCCATCCTTTACCAAGGGAAGGATCGGCGCGACGAATTCAAGAAACTGACGGCTTATCTCGATTGATCCTGTCGTGAAACAAACGGAAGAAGAAAAATCCCGGGTCGTACTGGTAGACGAGAACGACGCTCCGCTGGGCGCGATGGAAAAGATGGAGGCGCACCGCAACGGAGGGCGTCTGCATCGGGCGTTTTCGGTCATCGTGTTTTCTCCCCGGGGCGAGATCCTGCTTCAACGGCGGGCGGCAACCAAGTACCATTCGCAGAGCCTGTGGACCAATACGTGCTGCTCCCACCCGGCTCCCGGCGAGACGACTTTGGAGGCGGCTCATCGCCGTCTGCGCGAGGAGATGGGCTTCGACGTTCCTTTGCAGGAGGTCTTTTCGTTCGTGTACCGCGCCGAGCTCGACACCGGTCTGACGGAATACGAATACGACCATGTGCTGGTGGGGGAATTTTCCGGAGAGCCGCTCTGCAACCCGCAGGAGGTGGACGACTGGCGGTGGATTTCTCCCGAGGCGCTCAAGGCCGATATGGAGGCTTCTCCGCAGAAGTATTCCGCGTGGTTCAGGATCATCATCGGGCGGTACTTCGATTTCGTATCCCGCTGACGTTTTTTTCCCCAGTATTTTGTGAGGGGTTTGATTCCCTGCCAGAAGTTTTTGGGCTTTCGGGGATGGAGGTTTCCGTGCTGAAGGTCGGAAGCGGGCGGCGCTAAAAGAGTTCAGCGTCGCGGCTCATTTCCACCACTTTCTGCCGATAGGCGGAAAGCATCCGTCCGCGCGAGATAAAGCCTGCGTAGCGGTTGTGGTAGCCTACCACCGGCAGGTTCCAGGCGCCGGTCTTTTGGAACTTTTGTGCGATGGTCTCCATCGTGTCGGTCTGGGTGTCGATCACGGCCGGGGGTTGGATCATCAGGTCGCTCACGCGGAGCTTGGCGTAGAGCGACGGGTCGAACATCACCTGCCGCAGGTCGTCGAGCAGGACGATGCCCACCAGGTGGTTGTGCGGGGAGACGACGGGGAAGATGTTGCGGGAGGAACGCGCCACGGCATTTTGTACCACTTCGCCCAGGGTAGCATCCACCGGGATCTTGACAAAATCGGTCTCGATCAGTTCGTCGAGTTCCATTTCGCGCAGGATGGCTTTGTCCTTGTCGCGTCCCGGCAGGTCGCCTTTCTTGGCCAGCTCTTCGGTGTAGACGCTGTACGGGGTGTAGAATTTGGTGATCACGAACGAGAGGGCCGAGACGATCATCAGCGGGGCGATCAGTACGTATCCTCCGGTAGTTTCCGCGATCAGGAATACGGCCGAGAGGGGCGACTGCATCACCCCGGCCATCATCCCGGCCATGCCCACCAGCGAGAAGTTGGACAGCGAGAGGTCGGCTTCGGGGTGGACCAGGTTGACCGCCTGGGCAAAGGCCAGGCCCGCTACCGCCCCCATGAACAGCGTCGGCGCGAAAGTGCCCCCCACGCCTCCTGCCCCGAAGGTAACGGTGGTGGCGACCATCTTCAGATACAACAGCACCACCAGCAGTACCACGGCCATCCAGGGGTTGTCCGTCCAGCCGTGCGCCCACGAGAAGTCGATGACCGAAGCGAAATCGCCCGCCAGCAGGCTGTTCATCGTCGCGTAGCCGTCGCCGTAGAGGGGCGGCATCAGGTAGATCAGGCAGCCCAGCCCGAGTCCGCCCAGCAGCAGGCGGGTCAGGCGGGAGTGCAGGCGGTTTTCAAAGAATTTCCCCACCCGGGAATAGATGCGGGTAAAGTGGATCGAGGCCAACGAGGTGAACAGGGCCAGGAGTACGTAGTAGAGGATGTTGCCCGGATGGAACGAGGCGTCCTGGCGGAAATCCAGGGTGAGGGATTGCCCCATGAAGACGTACGAAACCAGAATGCCGGTAGCCGAAGCCAGGATGAGCGGGATGAGCGAGGCCATGGTCAGGTCCAGGGCGAAGACTTCGATCACGAAGATGATGCCGGTGATCGGGACCTTGAAGATGGCCGAGAGGGCGGCGGCCGTCCCGCAACCCAGCAGCAGCGAGCGGGTTTTGGCGTCCAGGTTGAGCAGGCGGGCGAAATTGGACCCTACGGCCGCGCCCGTGCCCACCGCCGGACCTTCCAGCCCGACCGATCCGCCGAAGCCGATGGTGAGCGGGGCGGTGATCAGCGAAGCATAGGTGGAGCGGAAGGGCAGCAGGGATTTTCCCCGCGAGATGGAATACAGTACGTTTGGGATGCCGTGCCCGACCTCCCGGCGGATGACGTAGCGGATCACCAACAGGGTGAGCGTGATACCGACGATGGGGAAGGCGAAGTAAAATCCATTGAAGCCCATCTGCTCCACCAGGGTGTTCTCCACGAAATGCTGGATGAGGTGGGTGAGGTTTTTCAGGATGACCGAACTGATCCCCCCCAACAGCCCGACCAGTACGGCCGAGAGCAGGATCAGCCGCCGAAGCGACATGTTCCGGTAACGCCACACACCGAAGCGGCGGAAGGCTTCCCGGGGCGAGCCCAGAATCCGTCGGAGGTATGCGGCGCGCAACTTGGCGCGCTGCCAAAGCGAACGTTTGCGTGCCATCTGGCGGGAGGTGATAGGTTGAGAAATCGCTCGCTGCCGCAGCCGGGGAGGGTCAGCGGGCTTTGACCGTCAGGTTCAGTTCGTCGAGCTGTTCGGTAGCCAAAGGAGCGGGGGCGTCGATCATTACGTCGCGTCCCGAGTTGTTTTTCGGGAAGGCGATGAAGTCGCGGATGATCTCGTTGCCGCCCAGCAGGGCTACCAACCGGTCGAGCCCGAAGGCCAGTCCGCCGTGAGGCGGTGCTCCGTAGCGGAAGGCATTCATCAGGAAGCCGAACTGTTCCTCGGCTTTTTCGGGGGTGAAGCCCAGGTGGCGGAACATCATCATCTGCGTTTCCCGGTCGTGGATACGGATGGAGCCGCCGCCGATTTCATTGCCGTTGAGCACGATGTCGTACGCGTTGGCCCGCACGGCGCCGGGGTCGGTCTCCAGCAGGGGGATGTCCTCCCGTTTGGGGGAGGTGAAGGGATGGTGCATGGCGTAGTAGCGCTGCGTCTCTTCGTCCCATTCGAACAGGGGGAAGTCCACTACCCAGAGCGGAGCGAAAACGTCCGGGTTGCGCAGTCCCAGGCGCGTGGCCAGTTCCATGCGCAGGGCGCCGAGCGCTTTGCGGGTGCGGTCGGCGGCACCGGCCATAATGAGGATCAAGTCGCCGGGATGGGCACCCATCTGCTGGGCAACGGCTTGGAGGTCCTGCGGCGAGTAGAATTTGTCCACCGACGATTTGAAGGTGCCGTCCGGGTTGTACTTGATGTACACCAGGCCGCTGCCTCCGATCTGCGGGCGTTTTACCCAGTCGGTGAGTTCGTCGGTCTGCTTGCGGGAGTATCCGGCGCAGCCTTCCACCACCAGGCCCACGACCAGGGGCGCGTTGTCGAATACGGAGAAGCCTTTGCCTTTCATCGCCTGGTTCAACTCGTGGAAGCGCATGTCGAAACGGATGTCCGGTTTGTCCGATCCGTAAGTGCGCATGGCTTCGGCGTAGGTGATGCGGGGAACGCGGTCGATCTCGATGCCGCGGATCTCCTTGAGCAGGTATTTGAACAGCCCTTCGAAGGTGTTGAGGATGTCTTCCTGTTCCACGAAAGACATTTCGCAGTCCACTTGGGTGAATTCCGGCTGGCGGTCGGCCCGGAGGTCTTCGTCGCGGAAGCAACGTACGATCTGGTAGTACTTGTCCATCCCGGCCACCATCAGCAGTTGTTTGAAAGTCTGAGGCGACTGGGGCAGGGCGTAGAATTCACCGGGATTCATCCGGGAAGGTACCACGAAATCGCGGGCTCCTTCAGGCGTGGATTTGATCAGATAGGGGGTTTCGATGTCCACGAAGCCCTGCTGGGTGAGGTATTTGCGCACGGCCATCGTTACCCGGGCGCGCAGCAGCAGGTTGTTCTTGACCGGATTGCGCCGGATGTCGAGGTAGCGGTAACGCATCCGCAGGTCTTCGCCGCCGTCCGATTCGTCTTCGATGGTAAAGGGAGGCAGGTCGCTGGTGTTGAGCACCTGGAGGCGTTCGACCATCAGTTCCACTTCGCCGGTGGGGTTGTTCGGATTTTTCGAGGCGCGTTCGATGACCGTACCTTCGGCTTGTATGACGTATTCCCGGCCCAGTTTCTTGGCGGCTTCCAGCAGTCCGGGAGCCGACTTTTCGTTGAAAGCCAACTGGGTGATGCCGTAGCGGTCGCGCAGGTCGATGAATACCATCTGTCCCAGGTCGCGCAGGTGCTGCACCCAACCTGCCAGGGTAACTTTTTGTCCTTGGTTGGCGGCCGACAATTCGCCGCAGGTATGCGTTCTGAACATCGATGTGTTAAGATTGGATTTTACGGTGCAAAATTAGTCAATCTGCGGGGTTTCCTGCTCAAAAATGCGGGATATTTTCGCTCCGGGGAACCGGCGCCCGTTTTTTTGCGGGGTCAGGTGCGTTTTTTCAAAACCCAGGTGGAGATGGAGGCCGAGATAGCGCCGATCACGACGATACCGCAGACCATCAGCACTGCGCCGACGATGCGGCCAGCTTCGGTAACCGGGTACAAGTCCCCGTAGCCTACGGTGGTAATGGTGGTGATGGACCACCACAGCGAATCGGATGCGGTGAGGATGTTGCTCTGCGGGGAGGTTTCCACCAGCAGGATGGCCATGCTGGAAGTCATCAGCAGCGAAAGGATGGAACCGTAGATGAGCAGGAAAACGCCTTCGCTGGGGTTTTGCTTGAGTTGGCGGATGGCATAGCGGGCGGTGTAATAGATCCGTACCATGCGCAGGATACGTCCCAGGCGGGTGATGTCGCCGATGTAGCCCGTGCCGAAGGCCGGCAGGCTGGACAAGAGGTCCATCCATCCGTAGCGCATGAAAGTCCATTTGTTTTTCGCCTGGAAGAAACGGATGAAAAATTCGGCCAACAGGAAAAAGCAGAGAGTGTTGTCGTAGATGCGGATGATCTTGGATACTTCGGGAGGCAGGGTGAAGATGGCATTGGCCAAAAGGCAGATCAACACCACGATCGAGAAGACCAGCAAAGTGGACTGGTACAGGTTGGGCTCGCGGTAATATTTGAATTTCAGTGTAACAGGAGCATTTACTTTCAAGGATTCCCGTTTCATAGCAAGATCCGGCGTTTTAGTTTTCCCCCGGGAGACTCCGGGCTGAAACAAAGATACGGAAAGCCGAGCGCAAAGCCGCCAGGGGAAACGAAGTTTTTCCTCCAGGGTTTGCCGAGGCGCATCCTGTCTTGTGAAAATGTAGGCAAAGGCGGGCATGGCGGCAAGAAGGGGAAAAAAGTTTTCGCGCCGAGCCGGTGCCGAGTGCGCAATGCGTATCGTGAAAATACATACATTTGTATCGAGACCATCACAAGGAACATGCCGCTAAAACACTGGGACGATCCCACCCTGACGGTAGCCGGGACCGACGAAGCCGGCCGAGGGTGTCTGGCCGGGCCGGTAACGGCCGCCGCTGTCATCCTGCCGACGGATTACTTCCACCCGCTGCTCAACGACTCGAAACAACTCTCCGAGCGGCAGCGGGAGACCGTGCGCCAGGATATCGAGCACCGAGCCATCTCCTGGGCCATCACCCACATCTGGCCCGAACGCATCGACCGGATCAACATCCTCTGGGCCGCGGTGGAAGCGATGCAACAAAGCGTCGCCCGACTCTCCCCCCGCCCCGACCTGCTGCTGGTAGACGGCAACCGCTTCCGCAGCCGGGACGACATCCCGTACCGCTGCATCGTCAAAGGCGACGCGACCTACGCCTGCATCGCCGCCGCCTCCATCCTGGCCAAAACCGAGCGCGACCGCCTGATGAAGCAGCTCGCCGAACAATACCCCCAGTACGGCTGGGAAAAGAACAAAGGCTATCCCAGCCCTGCACACCGCGCTGCGATCGCCGCCTGGGGCCCCTCGCCCCTGCACCGGCGCACTTTCCGCCTGCTGGACGACCAGACGCAGTTGATCTTTCCCGAGAAATAAAAGTATACAAACGACTCATTATCATTCATCACCCACCATAAAAACTTCCTGCCATGAAAAAATTCCTGTTTATCGGCGCTCCGCTTCCCCCCAAAGCCTACGCCTGGGTGGCGCTCTGCCTGCGCCTGTTCGTCGGGATCCTCATGCTGACGCATGCCTTCCCGAAGATCGCCAACTACCCGACCCTGTCGCTCACTTTTCCCGATCCGCTGGGCATCGGAAGCCAGCTCTCGCTGCTGCTCACCCTGCTGGCCGAAGGGCTCTGCTCGCTGCTGGTGATCGCCGGAGCCTTTACGCGGCTGGCCGTGCTCCCGCTGCTGTTCGACATGTGCATCGCCGCTTTCGTGGTGCACGCAGGGCAAGGCTTCGCCCAAAAAGAACTGGCGGTGCTGTACCTGGGCTTTTACCTGCTCATCCTCGTCCTGGGACCGGGACGCCTGTCGGTCGACCGGTTCCTGTTCCGCGAATCGTACGAAAACGACTGACCCCGCCCCGCTTCCGTTTGTATCGCGGCGGCGGTTTGTTTACCTTTGTGGGAAAGAAACCCCGGTGGAGAGAAAATCCCCTTCCTCCAGCCGGCAAAAACGATATGGACGGCATGATAGACAAATGGTTTTTTCGCCTGCTCAAAGGCGCGAGCATCGGCTTGTGCGCGGCAATGACGGCAAGCGTTTTCTCGTGTGCGAACCCGGCAGCCTCCTCCCCGGAAATATCCCTGGAAGCCATCCCCGTAGGGTCGATGGCGGTGATCCGGGTGGACGATCCCTCGGCCTTGGGACAAGTCCTGGAAGGCAACCCGTGCCGCGAAGTCTTCGATTCGCTCGACCTCACCCGCCGGCTGGATGACGGCCTGCACCTGCTCGCGCGCATCTGCGGACGGGAAAAAGCGGACCGGCCGGTCACCATCGCCGCCTCGAAAGTGGGAGCGCGGGACATCTCCCTGCTGCTGGTGTGCGATGCGGGCGGACGCACCTTGACTACCGCTTTCGGCGCGGACACCCTCACGCAAGTCCAGTCGTACGAAAAAACGGAGATAACCACCCTGAAGACCCCCTCGGGCGAATACTGCTACTACACCCGGGGCGATGCGCTGATCCTCTCCGACAACCGCCTGTACCTGGAACAGTCCATCCTCCAAGGGACCTCCGACGGAGTCTGCCTGTCGGACGACCGCTCCTTCGCGCGCTCCTACCCGGTGCTGCTGGGCGGGAAAAAAGCCTCGGCCGCCCTGCGCCTGCCCGAGATAAGCCGCTATGCAAAGTCATTCTTGGGGGTCGAAACCCACCTGCTGGGCGAACTTTCCCCTTGGGCGGCGGTCGAACTGCGCACCGACAGCACCTCCCTGCGCGCCGAGGGCATCTTCTGCACGGACGATTCGACGGCCTCGCTCGCTTCGGTACTGGCCGGACAAAAGGTCAAGGACCTCACGCTGGACAACCGCTTCCCTTCCGATACCTACCGGTACCTCTACCTGGGTATCGCCGACTGGGAGAAATACTTCACGGACTACATCCTCTACCTGAAAGCCTCCTCGCAGTTTCACCTGTACAACCAGGCGGCCCGCACCTACGGACAGCTTCCCGAGGGTGAACCCTGGCGGTTTTTCCTTCCCTGGGCCGGGACCGGTCTGGCCGTGGTGCAGACCGTGGGCGAATCCGTTCCCAGCGTGCTGATCGCAACAACCGACGCACAGGCGGCCGCACAAGCACTGGAGACGATCGCCGATTCGGCGGCGGTGCGGCCCGAAAAGTATAGAAATACGGCCATCGTGCCCATCGGCTGCAAAAACATCCTCTACGACCTGGTTACCCATGCCGCTCCGCGCCAAGGAGCCACCTTTGCGGCGGTAGCGGGCGACGTGGTGGTATTTTCGCCTTCGGAAGCGGCCTTGAAAAAGATTCTGGACGACATCCGCCTGGGGACGACCCTCCAGACGATCGAAGGGTATGTAAAACAAAAATCCCAACTGGCCACCTCGACCCAACTGCTGGCCCTGGTACGGGGCGACCTGTGGAGCGAGCAGGTCGCTGGGACCGCGCAGGAAAAACGTCGGCAGGGCAAGGCGCTGGATGCCGTCGAAAAGTACGTCCGCGCCCAGGGCAAACGCTTCGAAAACCTGCGCTACAACTTCCTGCAAGTGAGTGCCACCGGGGGGACAGCCTTCCTGAACATCCGCATGGCCTGGGACGATGCCGCCGCCCGCCAGGCGGTCAAGGAATGGTCTTTCGCACTGGATGCCCCGGCTGCCACCGCTCCCCTGGCCTTCCCCAACCACCGCAACGGGCGTTACGACGTGCTGATCCAGGATACCGAGGGGACGTTGTATCTGATCTCGGACAAAGGTTCGCTGTTCTGGAAAAAGAAGCTGGGCGCGGCCATTACCTCGCCCATCGTGGTGTGCGACCTCTACGACAACCATAAATACCAGATGGCTTTCTGGACCGGGAAAAAATTCCACGTCATCGACCGCCTGGGCAACTACGTAACGGCCTCCGACAAGGTGGCGCGCGCCAAAAAACTACAGGCACCCACGCCCCAGGCTACGGTGGTCTCGACCAACGAGATCGGTTACCAGCTGCGCTCCGGCTCGATGCGCAAGGTGAAGACCCCGCAGTCCCCGCTCTCCTCTGTGGTGTACGTCCCCTCGGTCGATGCGCTGGTCTACCGCCTGGCCGACGGGAAGGTCTATGCCATCCATCCCGACGGGAAAACGGTACAGGGTTTCCCCGTAATGGCGGAAAAGGATTTTACCGCGCAGGATTTCGGGCGCGACCACCGTCTGGGCATCGCCGCCCTTTCCCCCGAAGGGGTGATCACCTTCTACCGCCTGCCGCAGGACGAAAACAAATGATGCGATGAAAGCCGAACAACTGGAAGACATCCTGGTGCTCTACCGCACCAAAGGCCTCTCCCGACGGGATGCCGGGCGGTTGGTGCAACAAGTCGGCCGACCGGAAGAGGTCTTTGCCCTTTCCGCCGAAACGCTCACCGGCTGGGGGATAAAACCGGCGGTAGCCCGCGCCTTGCTGGAACGCCGCCTGGACGACACGATCCGCCGGGAGATGGATTTCGTCCAGCGCAACGACATACGCGCCATCGGCTTTTGGGAACAGGACTACCCGCCCCTGCTGCGCGAATGCCCGGATGCACCGGTGATGCTGCTGGCCAAAGGTGCGTTCGACTTTAGGGAACTTCCCTTTGCCCTTGCCATCGTCGGCACGCGCGCCATGACCCCCTACGGAGCTGCAATGACCGACCGGATCGTCCAGGCGCTCGCCCCGTACCGTCCGGCGATCGTCAGCGGGCTGGCCTACGGGGTGGACGTCCAGGCGCACCGCGCAGCTTTGAAATACGGCCTTCCGACCCTCGGCGTGCTGGGACAAGGACTGGGCACCCCGATGTACCCGGCCCAGAACCGCGAAACAGCCCGCCAAATGTGCCATACGCCCGGGTGCGGCATTCTGACCGAATACCTGCATCTCCAGGAGGCTCTGCCGGGACTTTTCCCGGCGCGCAACCGCATCGTGGCGGGCCTCGCCCGCGCGACGGTGGTCATCGAGGCCAAAGCCAAAGGCGGGGCGCTGATCACCGCTGAACTGGCGGGGGGATACAACCGCGAGGTTTTCGCCGTGCCGGGCCGCGCGAACGACCCGTGCTCCCAGGGGTGCAACACCCTCATCCGCCGCAACAAGGCCATGATCCTGGACGACCCCCAAACGCTCATCGAGGAATTGGGCCTCCCGGACCGAAAGGCGAAAGCGCAGCCGGGCCGACAAAGCGAAATACCCCTGTCGGTGGTTCCGGAAACTGCCGCGCCCCCGACCCCGAACCGAAACGGGGCTTCCCCGCAGTGGGAGGGGCTGCCGGAGGAAGGGAAAAAGGTAGCCCGGATGCTCTCCGGGGTGGAAAAAATGCACCTGGACGAACTTTGTACGGCATTGGACATGCCGGTGCAGAACCTCACCGTACTGCTGCTGGAGATGGAGCTCGCCGGGGCGATCGAGACCTTGCCGGGGAAGTATTACGCCCTGTCGCCCCAGGCCCGAAAGTGAGCCCCCGTGTTTTTTCGGCAAAAATGTATCCGTATTTCATTAATTTCGTTACCTTTACCCTGACAATTATCGGTAAAGGCGTCCGAAAAAGACGGCCGCAAGGATACTGCCAAGCTCTAAAACCGACATCGCCATGCTGATAGACAAGTACATAGAAAACGCCCTCTACCTGTATCAATGCGTGATCATCCCCGGTTTCGGCGGATTCATCGCCACCGACCAGCCCCAGGATTCCGCCGGAAAAGAAGGCAAATACTCCCCGCGCAAGAAAAAGTTCGCCTTTCACCCCAACTTGAAGGTAAACGACGGCGTGCTGGCCATGTACATCGCCAACATGCGCGAGATTTCGTACGCCGAGGCCATGAACGAGATCGCCCACGCGGTCGATTTTTACCTCTCCACCCTCGAAAAAGGCGACCCGGTGGACATCGAAGGAGTAGGTTCCATCCGTCCGGACGGCCAAGGGGGGCTTTGCTTCGCGCAATTCGGCGACAAGGACTTCAACCGAAAACAATACGGACTCTCTTCGGCCTGCATCCCGCAAGAAACACCCGCAGGAGAATCCGCTGCCGACATGCCAGACGAAAAAACCTACGCACATACCCGCCTGCAGATCACCCCGGCCCCGCAGGAGCCCGACCCCGAAAACCCGCAGCAGAAGCCTTCGTCGAAAAAAGAAGGGGTCGAGACGGTCAAAAAAGCCTTCCAGATGGTGGTCGATGCCGCTACTTCGGCCGGCATCGAAGACAACCACGTAGAAAACCGCGCCATCGGGGGAATGATCAACGCCGTGCTGATGGAGGCGGTGGAGAAGGCCACCATCGACAAATACCGGGCTGACGATCCGGAGCACCTGCGCCGACTGATCACCTCTGCGGCCGACAAAGCGAAAAAGGCTTCCGACCCGGAGGCCGAACGCGCGATAGACAGCATCGTCAGCGTCCTGATGGAACAGTCCCCTGCCGAGGATGCCGGGGCGCAGGAGCAAACACCCTCGGCAGAAGAAACTTCGCCGCTCCCTGAACCGACCCAGGAGGAAAACGCATCCGCCCAAGACACGCCGGATGCGGCCGAGCAGGAAAAAGAGCCGGAAAAATCCGAACCGGCTTCCGACGAATCCGCCGGAAACGAAGAAGAGGCCGGCGAAGACTCCCCTGCGGACGGACAGCAGGAAAACAATCCGCAAGAAAACGAGCCGGAAAAAATCGAGGAGGATGAAGACGAGGATCATCCCGGCTTCAACCCCCTGCGCAGCAAACCGGTGCGGATCGTCATCGGGGCGGTGGTCGTACTGGCGGTACTGGCAGGCTTGTTCTTCTTCGTATGCCGAGGTGGAGCCAACCTCTATTTCTGGAAAGATACCGAGGGGGATGCGATCCCTACGGCACAATCGGCTCTCCCGGCGGGGGATTCCCTCGCGGTGGACAGCACGGCACAAAACGATACTTTGCCCACAACGGAACTCACCCCGGAAGTCCCTGCGGGCGATGCGCTGGATACGACCTACCTGGCCGATCTGCCTTTTTACGTGATCGCTACGTCGGTGTCCGTGCGGGAAAATGCCGAGCGGGCTTTGCGCGAACTCCGCCAGAAGGGCTACCCGGCGGTGTATGCCGGGTATCAGAACGGACTGTACCTGATCGCTTACCGGGGATTCCGTTCCCGCTCGGAGGCGATGAAGTTCTTCGAAGAGATCCTCAATACCACGGACAACACCCAGGTGT
>DVLY01000041.1 GCA_018715295.1 Candidatus Merdimorpha stercoravium
ATCGCTGACCACCTGCAAGGAATCCCCCTGCAAAAAAGCACGGGCGATCTCCTCGGCGCCGTTCGAGATGGAGCAGCGCGCTATCTGGGGGCCCTGCACCTGCCGCACCCGCACTTTTCCCAACAACCTCACCGCCTCTCTTCCCGCCACCTCGTACCACTGGTACACCAGGAAACGGTCTCCGCTGCGAACCCCCTGCGAAGTTCCGCACCCGAGGTACAACTCCTTGTACCGCCCCTTGGCATCGGGGGCTTTGAGTTGCAACACACAAGTCTCAAAACGGAACTGCGTGTCGATATAGTACTCCATCTTGGCCGGCAAACTCTCGAAGGCCTCCTGTTCCGCCTCACCCGCTGTCCGGCCTGCGCCCGTCAGCCGAAATTCCCGCGTATCGGACACCTCGCCGCTCGCCAGATCGTAGGACGTAAGGGAGAACACGATGTCCACCTCCCGACTGTCTTCCTTGCGCGAGAGCTCCGCCCGGGAAACATACCCCACGAGCAAGTAGCGCCCGCCGAGAGAGCCCATCCGTTCCTTTCTGGTTTCTTGCTGCCAGGCGGTTTCGCGCTGTCCCCAGAGGGCATTCCTCCAAACCGCCTCCTCGAGGTACAACCCGCGAACCATCCGCGCATCGATCACCCGATGACGTCCCCGCCGGAGAAATCCCTCGAGCACCCCGCTGCGCACCCGCTCGGCATAGGCCGGAGAAACGCCCCGGGCCGTGAAAAAGTAATCGATCACCACCGCGTCCCGATCGGCCGGCCCGTCCACCTGCCGGGCGGATAGTGCCAACCCCGAAAGGGCCGCAAGGACAAAAACCGCTTTGCAAAAAAGGCTTCGTATCATTTCCGATGTTTTTTTCATGACAAACTCCCTATTCAAAAGAAACGAGCCGTTTTCCTTCTTCGGAAAGCGGCTCGTTTCTTTTTTCGATCCGACGGACGGATTCGCTTATTTTCTCAAGCCAAGTTGTTCGACGATCTTACGATAACGTTCGATATCCACCCGTTTGAGATACTCCAGCAGGCTGCGGCGTTTACCTACGAGCTTGACCAACGCGCGTTCCGTACCGAAATCGTGGATGTTCTTCTTCAGATGCTCGGTCAGGTGGTTGATGCGATAGGTGAAAAGAGCGATCTGCCCTTCGGTCGAACCCGTGTCAGTAGCCGATTTGCCGTACTGAGCGAAAATTTCCTGTTTTTTTTCTTTGGTCAGATACATGCCAATATTGTTTTAATGATTGTTATGTATGGTTTTTATATACGGGGGCAAAGATACGGATAGTTTGCGGTTCGTCCAAAATGTTTTTCGGCATTATTTTTCACTCTCTTGAGTATTTTGTGAAAAACACCCGTCCTTATCCTAATAATAGTATAAAAACACGAAAAAAATTCCATGCCTGCCCAAATGTTAGTAAATTTGGGCTTTGTTTCCCGCAAAACAAGGAGAAAAGAAAGAATGAACTTACTCAAACGCTACAAATATCTGCTGGCTGTTACGATCGTCGGTTTGGTCGGATTTTCAGCCGCCCTGCGGCTCAATGCCGCGCAAGCCACGGACGAGCGCTCGGACAAAGCGCAATTCCTCACCCAACTGGTATCCTACATCATCGGACAATGGCATTACGACCCCAAAGCCATCGACGATTCGCTGTCCGTATCGGTGTACGACGAGTACCTCAAGACCCTCGACTTCGGCAAACGCTACTTCACCCGGGCGGACTCCGCCCTGCTGGACCGCTACCGGTACGAAATAGACGACCAGATCCTCGCCGGGGACACCATGTTTTTCCACTCGGCCACCTCGGTGTTCAAGACCCGGATGGAAATGGTTGCCGCTTCGCTGGACTCGCTGCTGGCCTCCCCGATGGACTTCACCGTAGAGGAAACGCTCGACCCCGACGACACCACCTATGCCCGCGACATGACCCAGGTCATGGACCGCTGGCGCCGTTACCTCAAATACAACGTGCTCACCCGCCTGTACAGCGACTTGAAGACCGAAGAGGACAAAGCGTCCAAAGACAGCACCTATGTAGCCAAGACCACCGAAGAGTTGGAGAAAAAAGCGCGGGAAGCCGTGCTGAAGAACTTCCGGGACTACTTCAAGCGGATCGACGAATTGGACGAAGAAGACTGGTTCTCGATGTACCTCAACGCCTTCACGATGTATTTCGACCCGCACACCCAGTACATGGCGCCCCGTGAGGAAAAAGACTTCAACACCAGCATCTCGGGACAACTGGAGGGCATCGGAGCCGTCCTGCAACAGAAGGACGGATATACCACCATCGCCAGCATCGTGCCGGGATCGCCGGCCGCCAAGAGCGGCCAACTGGCGGTGGGCGATCAGATCCTGGAAGTAGCCCAAGGGCGTGAAGAATACGTCAATATCGTCGGCATGCGGTTGGACGATGCCGTCGATCTGATCCGGGGCAAGAAAGGCTCGACCGTACGCCTGAAAGTACAGCAGGCCGACGGAGCCATCAAGGAAGTACCCTTGGTACGCGACGTGGTGGAGCTCGAAGAGACCTTCGTACGCTCGGCCGTGGTGGAAAAGGACGGGCACAAATACGGAGTGATCTACGTGCCGAAATTCTACGTCAATTTTGAAAACGAAGACGGCCGGGAAAGCTCGGACGACCTGGCCAAAGAGATCGCCCAGCTGAAAAAAGAAGGCATCGAAGGTATCGTGCTCGACCTGCGCAACAACACCGGCGGAGCCCTTTCGGGTGCGGTGAAGATGGGCGGGCTGTTCATCGACCAAGGCCCCATCGTCCAGGTCAAGACCCGCGAAGGCCAGATCCGCGTACTGCCGGACAACGACCCTTCGGTCGCTTGGGACGGCCCGCTGGTCGTGCTGGTCAATGAAATATCGGCCTCCGCCTCCGAGATCTTCGCCGGAGCGATGAAGGACTACAACCGCGCCATCATCGTCGGCTCGAAACAGACCTACGGGAAAGGCTCCGTGCAGAACATCGTCGAACTGGACAACATGGTGCGGGGCAAGATCTTCGGCGACGACGCCCTGGGAGCCCTTCGCCTGACCATCGAAAAATTCTACCGCGTCAACGGCGCCGGCAACCAGCTGCGGGGCGTGGCTTCCGACGTGGAAATCCCCGACGTATATTCGGTGATCGAGATGAACGAAAGCACCGAAAACCTCCCCATGCCGTGGGATTCCATCCCGGCGGCCCGGTACTACCGTTTGGACAACGATTTCGCTCCCGTGATCGAACGGGCGCGGGCGCGGATCGAAGCCGATCCCTACTTCCAACAGGTACAGGAAAACATCGCCTGGCTCAAGAGCCGCAAGGAAAGCCGGCCCATCCCCCTTTCGCTGGAAGGCTTCCGCCAGGACGACAGCCTGTACCGCGCCGAAGCCAAACGTTTCGACTCGATCAACAAATTCCGCTCGGAACTGGAATACGTCTCGCCCCGGTACGAACAGGCTCTGATGGCCGCCGATTCGACCTTGGCCTCCAAACGGAAGACCTGGCACGAAGACCTGCGCAAAGATGCGGCCATGCAACAGGCCGTCGAGATCCTTTCCGACATCCGATAACACCTTATCCGCTCTACGCGCATAACGATTGACACTCGCCCGAATGGTTTCCCGAGAAACACGACAAGAGAAAAAAGACAAAGACGCATCGCAATCGGTATTCGGAATCACTCTGGAAAGGTTCAAACGCAACCTTCCCGGTGTGATTTCGTTTTGGTTCATCGTCGCCATCGGCCTGGTAGCCCTGCTGGCCTATGCCCTGGCGCCGGACAATACTACCTATGCCAACACGATGCACCTGGCTCTGTCCAACAAGACACCGGGCTTTACCATCGACCTGATCCAGACCGAAAAGCCGGGCGCGGACAAACAATCGATCTTCTCCGTCCTGTGGAACGGCCGCACCCCGCTGCTCTCCAGCATTCCCGTGACGGAATACACCATCGAGGGCGACTCCATCCGCTACCGCGAATACGTCGGTGAAGGAGTGTCCTCCCCGGAAAAGACGATGGCCTGCTCGCCGCTGACCAAAGTGGAAAAGACGACGTTTTACCTGGGCACCGACCGCTATGGCCGCGACCTGCTCAGCCGGATGATCATCGGCTCGCGCATTTCGTTTTCCATCGGGTTCGTGGCCGTGCTCATTGCCATCATCATCGGGGTGAGCCTGGGCGCCATCGCCGGTTATTTCGGCGGCAAAGCCGATGCGCTGATCATGTGGCTGATCAACATCATGTGGTCCATCCCCACCCTGCTGATGGTCATCGCCGTTACTTTCGCCCTGGGGAAAGGCGTCTGGCAGGTTTACGTGGCCGTCGGGCTGACCATGTGGGTGGAAGTAGCCCGTATGGTGCGCGGGCAAGTGATCTCGGCCAAACAAATGCAGTACGTCGAGGCGGCCCGTGCCTTGGGCTTCGGCAAACTGCGCATCATCACCCGGCATATCCTGCCCAATATCTGGGGAGTGGTCATCGTGATCACCGCCTCCAATTTCGCTTCGGCCATCCTGATGGAAAGCGGATTGAGTTTCCTGGGACTCGGCGCACAACCGCCCATCCCGTCCTGGGGAGGCATCATCCGCGACCACTACATGTACATGGTGATGGGCAAGCCCTACCTGGCCCTGGTGCCCGGAACGATGATCATGCTCCTGGTACTGGCCTTCATGACCTTCGGGAACACCCTGAGGGATGCTTTGGACGTAAAATCTTAACCGGTCGATACATCCGCCCGGAATTCTATCGCTATGAGTGAAAACATCAAACACGAATGCGGCATCGCCATGGTTCGCCTGCTCAAGCCGCTCGAGTATTACCAGCAGAAATACGGCAGCGCTTTCTGGGGCTTGAACAAGATGTATCTCCTGATGGAGAAGCAGCACAACCGGGGACAGGACGGCGCCGGCATCGCCGCGGTAAAGATCGACGCCCCGGTCGGACGCGCCTACATCGACCGCGTCCGCTCGAAAGACCCGCAATCCATCCTCGAAATATTCAAAAAAATAAACAGCGACATCAACCGCCTGATGGCCTCCCGCCCCAAGGCCGAAACGCCGCAGCAGGATTTGGAATGGATCCGGGAAAACATCCCCTTCGCTTCGGACATCTACCTCGGGCACGTGCGCTACGGCACCTACGGCGGAAATACCATCGAGGCCGTACACCCGTTCATGCGCGAGAACATCACCGCCGCCAAAACGCTGGTGGTAGCCGGCAACTTCAACATGACCAATGTGGACTTTCTCTACAACCGCCTGGTGGAAATGGGACACCACCCCATCGCCAAACTGGATACCATCACGGTCATGGAACGCATCGGGCACTTCCTGGACGAGGAAGTCGATGCGCTCTTCGCCCGCTATAAATCCGAAGGGCTGCACGGAGTGGAATTGGCCGAACGTGTCGCCCGGCAGCTCGACACCCACGCCGTACTGGTACGCGCCGCCAAACGTTTCGACGGAGGTTTCTCCATCGCCGGACTGGTAGGACAGGGCGACGCTTTTGTCCTGCGCGATCCGGCCGGTATCCGCCCGGCTTTCTACTATGCCGACGAGGAAGTCGTCGTGGTAGCCTCCGAGCGCCCGGTAATCCAGACCACATTCAACGTGCCGATCGACTCCGTACACGAGATCGAACCCGGCAGCGCCCTGATCATGCACCGCGACGGCCGCTACGAACTGGCCCCGGTGATGACGCCCCTGCCGAAAAAAGCCTGCTCGTTCGAGCGCATCTACTTCTCGCGGGGCAGTGACGCCGACATCTACCGCGAACGGAAAACCCTGGGGCGCAACCTGGTGGAACCCGTGTTGAAAAAGATAGACTACGACATTCCCAACACCGTCTTTTCCTACATCCCCAATACGGCCGAAAGTTCGTACTTCGGACTGATGGAAGGCTTCGAAGAGTATCTCAACGAACGCAAAGCCCGCGAAATATCGGCCCTGATCGCCTCGGGCGAGACTCCCTCCGAGGCCCGCATCCACGACATTCTCTCGTGCCGGATCCGCAGCGAAAAGATCGCCATCAAGGATGCCAAACTGCGCACCTTCATCACCGAAGACGCCTCGCGCGACGATATGGTGGCCCACGTTTACGATGTTACCTACGGAGTGGTGCGCCCGCAGGACAACCTGGTGCTGATCGACGACTCCATCGTGCGCGGCACTACCCTCCGCCAAAGCATCGTGCGCATCATGGATCGCCTGCACCCGGCTCATCTGATCATCCTCTCCAGCGCCCCGCAGATCCGCTATCCGGACTGCTACGGTATCGACATGGCCCGTCTGGGCGACTTCATCGCCTTCCGCGCGGCGATCGACCTGCTGCGGGAAAACGGGTTGGAGGAGATCATCGACCAGGTGTACCGCAAATGCAAGGCGCAACAGGGACACGACGACACCGAAATGGTCAATTACGTCAAGGAGATCTATGCCCCGTTTACCGACACCCAGATTTCGGACAAGATCGCCGAATTGATCACCGCCCCCGACATCCATGCGCGGGTGAGCGTGATCTACCAGACGGTCGAGGGGCTGCACAAGGCCTGCCCGAACCACCTGGGCGACTGGTACTTTACCGGAGACTATCCCACCGCCGGCGGCAACCGGGTGGTCAACCAGGCGTTCATCAACTTTATGGAAGGCCGCAAGGAGCGCGCCTACTGACGGCCAAGCTCCCCAAGCGCGCGAAGGCGCCGGGTCTTTGGACCC
>DVLY01000042.1 GCA_018715295.1 Candidatus Merdimorpha stercoravium
AGCCGACAACTCGTCGAACTCTTTGTCCAAGGCCGCTACTTTCACCGGATCTTTCTCAAGCGAAGATGCTGAACGCACATACGATATTTTCACGCTGACATCCTGCACATCGTACTTGCGGATGATTTTTAACCCGGTCATTTCGATGTCCGCTCCTAGCACCTGCAAATCACGATCCCAGAAGGCTTCTCGGTGATAATTCGCTGCCCATCTTATGGCAGAACGGGCTTCCTTTAGGAATTCCTCGATTTCCTCTTTAGAAATAAGTAATTTTTCCCCCTCTAAGATCCGGTGAGCGGTATCCCGCAAGAGGGTCAAGGCCGGCCCGAATTCTTCCTTGTCGAGCATATCATCGACCTTTTTGTACAAAGAAGTAAAATCTATCATGGCTTTATCGGTTTTTATGATATTAGACATGGTTCACGGTTACATTTCCAATCGCATCACCCGCTGAGGTTTTGTCCATTTATCCATATTTGGCACATATATCTGGAGGAGGCCGCCCTCGGTCCGGTAGATGCCGTCCTGGATTGGAGCGATTTCGCTCTCAAAGATAGGGATTCCCTCCTTGAGCTCTTCCTGTTTCGGCGTAATTTTGTAGATATAGTACTGCCGGGCCCGGCTGCCGGGGGGCAGGCTCGTCTTCGACTCCAGCTTCCCGGACTTCAGCGCCTCGATAAGCTGCTCCTTGGTCATCCAATAGTGTGAATCTTTCGGAGAATCCCATTCGGTTTTGGTGGCCTTATACAGTTCCATTTGTCTCGTAACAACTTTGCGCTGGGGGATGCTGGCACTGTAGTTGAGAAACTCGTCCGTATCCTTGTCGGCAGTGCTCGAATTGCCCATAGCCTCCTTCAACTGCTGACGAACCGATTCCGGGACCATGGCAGGAGAATAGGGACCCTCATATACGGGGGCCATGTCTTTGTTGAAGGCTGTCTGGAGTTTGTCGCTGTCCAGATCGGAGTTGACAATAAGCCCTTGGGCGGTGGACTGGAGTTTGTTGGCTTCGCCTTTTTGCGGCAAGGAGATGAGCTTGACCGAGGAGAGCTGGGCAAAGGGTTGGAAGGTGCCCACCGCAGAAGATGCGGCTTCCGTTGCACTCGGCGGGCCATAGGTCTTCGGAAGGTAGCTTTTGACATCCTTCGGCGCGGGTGGCAAGGCCAATCTGACGGGCACACCCGGCAATGCCGGCCTATCCGACGACTCGTAGATTTGCTGGAGGACATTGTCCCAAACACTCCCCTGGACAGGCGGGCGGGATACTTGCTGCCCGCTCCGAAGGATGTCCTCCGATACGGTCAGCGAACGGACGGGATACGAGACCGCCTGGGCATCGACCGGGATGGGTTTGGTGAAATCGACCTCGCCGGAAACTTTCTCGATGACCCGGAGGTCTTTCTGCGAGGGGGTGGCTTTCAGCAGGTTCTTGTACTGGGCGGGGAGGAAATCCAGCAGTTTGAAACTTTTCGTCCGTTTCCAGGAGTCGAGCAGTTTCTTGAGGTTCCCCCCGGGAAGCAGCATGATCGCTACGTCGAAGACAAAACGTCCGTGGGCATAGCCTTGCTCGCCGGAGAAACCCTCCATCCGCGAGAAATAGTCGCCCAGCAATTCCAGTACTTGATCCTGGAACAGGCTACGGAACAGTATGTCGGTATGGTAACGGTCGATGAATTCTATCAAGTCCGACCCTGACTGGTAGGCCGAAAGGTTGATCTCGTAATACTTCTTATCGGCCTCATCCAGTTTCTTCTGAATGGAGTCCGGCCAGATGGGCAAGTAGGACAATCTGCTGGCCGCTCGGTAGCCGATATACTGTATGACACCCTTTCCCGTTCGGTACAGTTCGACCACTAGGTTGATGGCTCCGTCCACAACACCGGCCGCAAGCCCCCGGAGATAAAAACGGTCCCGGTAAAACGTCGGCGAGATATAACGTTCGAGCCCGGGAAACAGGTTGCCCGGTTCGACGGGTTCGGCGGGGAGACCGGCGTTTTCCAGTTGTTCATTATAAGCGGCGGTAGCCATCCCGAAAGGAGCCAAAAACAATGCCGGTGTCCGCATGCGCGAAAACACGCGGAGAAACGCTTCGTCGGAGAGGGCGACCAGGGCGTCCTTTTTGACCACTTCCACACCTGTGTCGAGGGCTTTGGCGGCCGCATCCGTGTTGCGCGCAAGTCGGGCGAGGTCCTGCTCCACCTGCTTGGCGGCGAGAGTCGAAGTGGCTTTCTGCCCGGCGGTTTGCACGACGGCAGCCTGCTTGGTCGCGGAGACGGCGGCTTGGCCGTTTTTCTCCATGTACTGCTCGAAGACCGAGGGGTCTTCCGTGTCGAGCATTCGGTTGAGGGCGGTCGTGGCACTGCGGGCGTTGCGCAAGGCGCCGCTCTCGCGGATGGTTTGGGTGAAAAACCGGTAGGCGAGCGCTTTGTCCCCCCGACGCAGGATTTCCTCGATGCGGGTGCGGAACTGCTGCGGGTCGGGTACATACTGCAGGAAGGTGTTCAGGTTGTCCACCAGGTTGGTGTAGCCGGTGCCGATCCAGTTGCGGTAATCGGCGGGCAGGCTCCAGCCCTGGCGCGCGGCGACTTCGGGGAAGATCTCCCGGGCGTACCACTCGGTGAGCATCTCCAGGGTGCGGCGTTGGCGCGATTCGGGATACAAGTTGAAGTCCAGGATATCGTTCCGCCACTGGGGGTAGAGTTGCTCCAGACGGGCAAAGGATTCGTCCTGGCTCATGGTGTGCACCATCTCGTGCGTGATGTCCGATACGGCCGAGAGCTGCTCCTTGGTCAGTTCGACCCCGGTATGCGACTGGCGGAATGCGGCCAGAAGGTCCTCCGCCGGATTGTGCCCGTCGGAAGCCGTACGGGTGGAGATCTGAAAACGCGCCCGGCGGTCGGTGATCCGGGTGTCCATCAGTACTTCGGGGTCGGCCGGATCGACCAGCGCCACGTCGATGCTCTGGACGTCTTTGAGAAAATCGTCCCCGCGGAAACGCTCCAGGTAATAGCCCAACTGCTCCTCGGGGCTCATCTCGGCCAACAGGCGCGTTTGCCCCCGGTACTCCACGAAATTGGCCTGGGGCAAAGCGGGAAACTGCTGCCGGTAGGCCTCCAGGTTTTTGGTCAGGCTGGCCGCCACCCCGGGCGGCATCCGCGTGATGGGCGTTTTGCTCGGAATGCCGATAAAGCCCTTGGCCTTGAGCTGCGGGGTGAGAAAACCGACGTAGATCAGCGGATGGCACGAACAGCGGCAGTTGTAATGCCACCCGGTAAACACGAAGTCCTTCGAATAGTCCCCCGCGTAGTCGTCGCAGATGTCCCGGGTGCGGCGTCCTCCGCGCGTATTGGTGGCCCGCACCGCAATGCGGTAGCCGAGGATCTCGGGCACCTCGCGCCCCATCGTGTTTTGCAGCACATAGCTGCCCTTGATCAGGTTCTGTTCGGCTGTATTGCCGGCGTAAGCTGCCGCATCGCCCGCTGCCGTATCCCGGCCATAGACGGTCTGCCGCCACCGGTGCAGGTCGATCCCCAAGCGCGAAGCCGTCTGCGGGTCGTGCAGGAACTTCCGCAGGGTCTCCACCTGACCTTTGGTGAGTTTCCCGTTGCGCACCGTTCCCAAGGCGGCGAGTACCTGCGAGTCTTTGAGCAGTTGGTTGAGCAGTTTTACCTCCTGGGACAGCATCCCGCCCGAGCGGGCGATGGAAAGTTGCTTGTCCGCCGCAAAACTCTGCGCCCCGGAAAACCGCGCGGTAAATTCGGCCATGCTCTCCTGCCGGGAGGGAAGTCCGTCGATCGCTTCGGCAAAAAGCTCCACACAACGGCGCTCGTACTCCTTTTCGGCGGCCTCGATCACCTCCGTGAGCTGCTCCTGATACTTCTGGCGCAGCTGCGTATCCAGACGGGTGTATTCCGGCGATCCCGGCTCCAGGTCCCACAGGGCGACGCTCCCGCGCAGCGCCTCGAGGTAAGCGGCGTCGATGCGGCGTTTGGCCGAGGCGATCGAGCGGTCGAGTTCTTTCTGGAGGCGTTCGAGCGAGGTTCGGGCTTGTTTTTCAGTCATTATATTTCCTTTTCGATAATTATTAGAAGCCGAAAGAGCGGAGTGTGTGGTTCGCTTTCCCGAATATAATCAAAAAAGAAATATTTTCAAAGGAAAAACCTTACAAAAATCCACTGTCTCTTTCCCAAGGAATTTAGCTGGGAGAAAACCGGGAAAAAACTATCTTTGTGCAAGG
>DVLY01000043.1 GCA_018715295.1 Candidatus Merdimorpha stercoravium
TGCGGACGTTTTCATAAGCCGGGAAATACAGGTCGGACGTGATCCCCACCTGGACGATACGCCCGGCAAAAGGCCGGATGGCCTGCTCGAAGGAGCCGCGCCCCCGGGAAATGTCCACCGTGGTGATCATGTGCATCATAAAACGGTAGGCGTCCGGCGAGAAACGCCCCTGGAGCTTCTTTCCGTGGTGTTCCAGCCAGGACTGTATGTTGCGCACGCCCAATTCCGGGTTCATCGTGCGGGAAAACTTGGCATCGATCGACTGGGGCGAACGGAAAAACAACATGGTCATCATCCGGGCATCGTGCATGCCGAAGTCCCCGCGCGCCAAAAGTTGAAGCTGGATCACCGAGAGGGCCGTTACCCAATCGGTCGCCTTCCAGTCTCCGGCCACGATCACGGCTTGCCCGGCGCACTCCGGATACTCGGCGATGGTCTCCCACACCAGACAGCCGCCCAGCGACCCGCCGATCAAGGTGTGGAAATGCTCCACCCCCAAACGGCGCGAGGCCTCGACGAACATCCGGGCTATGTCGCGCGCGTTGATCCGCACATAGCGGTCGCCCCAAAGAAAGCCGTCATAGCCGTTGCCGGGAATGTTGAAACACAGGATCGAATACCGGTCCGTATCGACCGTCCCGCCCGGGTAGATCAACCCGCGCCACCAGCCGTGCGGATCGCCGCAGACATTGGAATTGCCGGTAAGGGCGTGGAAGACCAGCACCACCGGAGCGCCGCTGTCGAGCGGGCGGCCGAAAACCTCGTACGACAAGTCCAGCGCGGGAATCTTTTCCCCCGACTCGCACGTAAAGTCCGTTATCTTGACCCGTTCCAACATCTGTTTCGAGAATACTGAGTGCAAAAGTAATAAAAAAACCGCTTCCCGCCGGTCGATTCCTCCGGTATTTTATCCCTCCTGTTGCGACCTTACAAGCAATCGGCGAAATATTTTACCAAAGCCTCTTTCAGCAGTTCCCCATTTTCGGCCTGCGAAGCCTCGAGGGGGCGCACCGATTCGTACTGCGGATACCCCTGCGCATCGCGCCCCGTCATCCGGTAATACCCGTAGGGTTCGAGCACGGCGCACGCTCCGATGTGCATCAGCGCCGTTTTGTCCTCGCGGGAAAGCGGCGCGGCCGGACGGCCGAAAATCTGCAGGCCGGCCACGAACAACAGCGCCGGAATGTCCACCGGGGTATCCGGGGAAAAATACTCCGTCAGACGGAGGGCGATGGCATGCAGTTTTTCGTCGGTATTCATGGCTTTGGCGGTACTTCGACTGGGCGTTTCTCCCCACAGAGGCTTCCCAAGGAAAGCCCTGCCCGGGAAAACAGCTGGGAGAACCGGATTTGCGCGTCAAAGATACGGCGTCTTTACGATTTATTGCCCGTTTTTGCCTAATTTCGCATCATGCAAAATTTTGACCTTATGAGAACTCTCCTTGCAGGATTCCTTTGCATCTTTTCCGCTTTCGGCGCCCAGGCAGCGGATTCCCTGGCCTTCGAAGACATTTTCCGGGGGGTGTACACCGCCCGGGGCATCGACGCACTGCGTTCGACGTCCGACGGACAGCACTACACCTTGCTCGAACGGCCGGGCGGCCGGACACAAATCGTCCTGTACAACTACCGCGACGGGCAGAGCGTCGACACGCTGTTCTCCGACCGGGGATATCCCGAACTTGAAGGCAAGTCCATCTTTACCTACACCTTGAGCCCGGACGAGCGCAAGATCCTCCTGGGGACCGATCGCCGCGATGTCTTCCGCCGCTCCTACACGGGGCTTTACTTCCTTTACGATACGGCCACCGGCACACTCGAACCCGTATCGGACCAGCGCATCCAGCAGCCCACCTTCTCGCCCGACGGTTCCAAGATCGCCTACGCAAAAGACAACGATCTGTACTACAAGGACCTCTCCGACGGCTCCACGCGACGCGTTACCCACGACGGACACCCCGGCCGCATCATCAACGGCACGGCCGACTGGGTGTACGAAGAGGAATTCGCCATCGTACGGCTTTTCGACTGGAGCCCTTCCAGCGACCGCCTGGCCTACGTGCGTTTCGACGAAACCGAAGTGCCCCTCTACGGCATGGACCTGTACGGAAACAGCCTCTACCCGCAGCGCCAGACCTTCAAATACCCCAAGGCCGGGGAACGCAACTCGCTGGTAAGCCTCTGGATCTACGACTTGCCCTCCGATACGGCCCGGCAGGTGGAGATCCCGCATACGGGCGAATTTTACCTCCCGCGCCTGCGCTGGATCGCCCCCCAGGGAAAAGCCCCGGAACAACTGGTCTTTTCCGTGATGCCCCGCTTGCAAAACAGCCTGCACGTGTACCGGTGTTCCCCCGAGGGCACGGACCTCGAAACCGTCTACCAGGACCGCTCGGACACGTACCTCAACCTGGACGATTCGGCCGTATTCCTGGAGGATGGCTCGGTGGTCTTCGTGAGCGAACGCGACGGCTACGCCCATCTGTACCGCAAAGACCGCAAGGGACATCTGCAAGCCCTCACGCAGGGTCAGTGGCAGATCACGGCTTTCTACGGCGTGGACCCCAAGACGTCCACCGCCTACTTTCAGAGCACTTCCCAGGGCCCTGAAAACCGCGACATCTGCGCCGTAAACCTGCGCAACGGCCGCATCCGCCGCCTTTCTTCGGGCACAGGCACGCACTCGGCCTCTTTCTCGCAAGGGTTTGCCTACTACATCGACGCCTTCAGCAATACCACCACCCCGCCGCTCTACACCCTGAACGACCCCCGGGACGGCCACGTGATAAAAGTCCTGGAGGACAACGCCGACCTGAAGGCCCGCATCGACTCCCTCCACCTGCCCGAGAAACGCTTCGGCTACCTCGAAACGGAGGACAGCCTGCGCCTGGCCCTGTGGACGATGCTGCCTGCCGACTTCGACAGCACCCGGAGCTATCCCCTGCTCATGTACGTCTATGGCGGACCGGGCAGCCAGCAGGTGCTCAACACCTGGCCCACGTCGCAGGACCTGTGGTTCGCCTACCTGACGCAAAAGGGCTACGCCATCGCTTGTGTCGACGGGCGCGGAACGGGCGGACGAGGTGCCGACTTCGAGAAGACCATCTACAAACGCATGGGCGAAATAGAGCTGCACGACCAGATAAAAGCGGCACAGGCCCTCGCCCGGCTGCCCTACATCGACAAGGCCCGCATCGGGATCTTCGGCTGGAGCTTCGGCGGGTACATGGCCTGCCTGGCGGCCACCCGGGGAGGCGATACCTGGCGCGCAGCCGTGGCGGTCGCTCCGGTTACTTCGTGGCGTTTTTACGATACCATCTACACCGAACGCTACCTGTCCACCCCGCAGGAAAATCCCCAGGGGTACGACCTGAACTCCCCCCTCACCTATGCCGACGACCTGTCCAGCCGCTTGCTGCTGGTACACGGCACGGCGGACGACAACGTGCATTTCCAAAACTCGATGCAGTTCTCGGGCCTGCTGGTAAGTGCCGGGAAACCGTTCGAGCAGATGGTGTATGCGGACAAAAACCACAGCATCTACGGCGGAGCGACCCGTCTGCATCTTTTCTCCAAGATCACGAACTTTTTGCTGACCAATCTGTAAACCATTTCCCTTTCCCGTCATGGAAAACCTTCTACCCCGTCAAAAACCCCTCAAAAAGTATCTGCCCATCCTGGGCTGCATCGTGCTCTTCGCGCTGCTGTCCCTGGCGTACTTCAACCCGGTTCTCTCCGGGAAAGTCCTGGTACAGGGCGACATCCAGCAGTTTGCCGGCAGCGCGCAGGAGATCCTCCAGTACCGCGCCGAGCACCACGGACAAGACCCCTACTGGACCAACAGCATGTTCAGCGGGATGCCCGATTACCAGATAACGACCGACTTCCACTACAACCTGATCAAATACCTCGACAGCGCGCTGCGGTTTCTCCCGCGCCCGGCGGACTACATGTTCCTCTACCTGCTGAGCTTTTTCGTGCTGATGCTCGTCTTGCGCGCCGGATGGAAAAAAGCCCTGCTCGGAGCCCTGATGTTCGGACTAACCTCCTACCTGTTCATCATCCTGGAGGCCGGGCACAACTCCAAGGCGCACGCCATCGCCTACCTGCCGCTCGTAGTGGCGGGCATCCTGCTGACCTACCGGGGAAAATACCTCTGGGGCGGAGTGCTCACCGCCTTTGCCATGGGGCTGGAGGTCTATGCCAACCATCCGCAGATGACCTATTACATGGGATTGGCCCTGGCGCTTTACGCCCTGATCTACCTGGTGGTCTGCCTGCGCAAACGGCAGCTGCTCCACTTCTGGAAGGCTTCCGGGGTGATCGTAGTGGCCGTCCTGCTGGGTATCGGCCTGAATGCCGGGCGGCTGTGGAGCACCTGGTCGTACCAGAAGCACACCATCCGCGGAGGCAGCGAACTCACCCAGGCCTCCGGCGAGCAGCAGAAAGGACTGGACAAAGACTACCTGCTGATGTGGAGCTACGGGGTCGGCGAGACCTTCAACCTGATGATCCCCAACCTCTACGGAGGCTCTTCCCACACCGACCTGGGTCGCGACAGCCGTTTCCACCAGGAGATCGTCCGTCTGACCGGCGACCCTTCCCAGGCCGACCGGATGGCTGCCCAGGCCCCGGCCTACTGGGGCGACCAACCCTTTACTTCCGGGCCGGCCTACGTGGGCGCGGTGGTGGTATTCCTGTTCCTGCTGGGGTGCATCATCGTCCGGGGGCCGATGAAGTGGTGGCTCATCGCGGCCACCCTGATCAGTTTCCTGATGGCCTGGGGAAGCAACGCGATGTGGTTTTCCGACTGGATGATCGACCACTTCCCCCTGTACAACAAATTCCGCACGCCCTCCTCGGCCCTGATCGTCTCCTCGATCACGATGCCCATCCTGGCGGTATTGGCCGTACGGGAATGGCTCTCGGCCTCGCCGAGCGAACTGCCTCCGCTGCGCCGCAAACGCGCCTGGTACGCCACCCTGGGAACGACCGTAGGCCTCTGCGTCCTGCTCATCCTGCTGTCCAATGCATTCTTTTCGTTCACTTCGCCCTCCGACAGCCAGACCTTCGGACAGTACCCCAACCTGCTGGCCGCCCTGCGCGACGACCGGCATAGCCTGCTCACGGGCGATGCGTTCCGCAGCGCCGTACTCATCGCGCTGGCCGGAGGCGCGCTGTGGCTCGCCTACCAGAAAAAGATCGACGCCAACAAGACCGTAGCGATCCTCTCCCTGCTGGTGCTCATCGACCTGTGGTTCGTGGACAAACGCTACCTGAACAACGACAACTTCTCCAACCGCTTTGCCATGGAGGACCCCTTCGCCGGGTCGGCCGCTCATCTGGCTTCCCAGCAACTGGCGGGCGACACCTCCTACTTCCGGGTGATCAACCTCACGGTCAGCCCCATGCAGGACGCCTCGACCTCGTACTATTTCCATTCGGTCGGCGGATACCACGCTGCCAAACTGCAACGCTACCAGGAGCTTTGGGACCGTCAAATCGCCCGCGGCAACTTCACCATCCTCAATATGCTCAACACCAAGTACTTTATCGGTTTGAGCGAAGACAAACGCTCGGTAGCCATTCAGGAAAACTCGCTGGCCCTGGGTCCGGCCTGGGTGGTGGACAGCCTCATATGGGTGCCGAACGCCGATGCGGAGATCGCCGCCCTCGACTCGCTCGACTTGCCCCGGGTAGCGGTAGCCGACGAGAAATTCGCTGCCGCGGCCGCATTCACCCCCTTTGTCCGGGACTCGACCCACCGGTATGAAGTCCGCCTGGTGTCCTACCAACCCAACCACCTGGTGTACCGCACCGACCTGGCCACCCCGGCACCGGTCATTTTCTCCGAGATCTACTATCCGGACGGCTGGAATGCCTACATCGACGGACAACCGGCCAAATACTTCCGCGCCAACTACGTGCTGCGGGCCATGATCGCCCCGCAGGGAGAACATACGGTCGAATTCCGTTTCGAACCCCGGGAAGTCATCAAGGGCGACCGCATCAGCCTGGTATGCAGTCTCCTGCTCCTGGGCGGAACGGCCGGTGCTTGCTGGTACACCCGCCGCAGAAACCGCTCGCAGACCGAGAAACGATAGCCGCACGATGAAGAAAGTCCTGGTGATCAGCTACTATTTTCCCCCGGCCGGAGGACCGGGAGTACAACGCTGGCTCAAGTTCGTCAAATACCTCCGGGACGAAGGCTACGAACCGGTGCTGTACGTGCCGCAGGGAGCCGCCTATCCCGTTACGGACGAAAGCCTCGCGGCGGAAATCCCTCCGGGGCTGACCATCTACCGGGGGCGCATCGTGGAACCTTCCTCGATTTTCTCCTCCGGAAAGAAGATCAGCGCCGGGTTCATCGACGCCTCCAGCGGCAAAAAAGGCTGGAAATCCCGCCTGATGACCTGGGTACGCGCCAACGTGTTCATCCCCGACGCCCGGATGCTGTGGATACGCCCCTCTGTGCGCCGTTTGAAAAAGATCCTGCGGGAGGAAGGCATCGACACCCTCATCAGCACCGGGCCTCCGCACTCCACCCACCTGATCGCCCTGGGGCTCAAGCGCGCCGACCCGCACCTGCAGTGGATCGCCGACTTCCGCGACCCCTGGACCAAGATCGACTACTTCCACCACCTGCCGCTCACCCGCTGGGCACGCCGGCGGCATTTCCGCCTGGAGAGCGAAGTCCTCGCTCGAGCCGACCAGGTGATCGTCGTTACCCCCTCGATGGCCCGGGACTACCGGCCCCGGGTACGGGGACGGTTGCACGTGATCACCAACGGATACGATACGGAAGACCTCCCGGATTCGCCGCCGCCTTTGGATGAAAAATTCACTCTGTGCCACGTCGGTTCGCTCAATGCCGACCGCAACCCGTACGAGTTGTGGGAAGTCCTCGCCCGCCTGCGCGCCCAAGACCCCGCCTTCAGGGACGACCTGCGCATCTGTCTGACGGGCAACGTCAGCCCCGCAGTCTTCGAGACGCTGCGGAAAAACGGCCTGGACGATTGCGTGCAACACATCCCCTACGTCCCTCACGCCCAAGTGGTGCGCAGCCAGCACGCCGCCCGGGTACTGCTGATGCTGATGAACCGCACCCCCGACGGTGCGCTGTACATCGCCGGCAAACTCTTCGAATACCTGGCCGCCGCACGCCCCGTCCTGCTGGTGGGTTTCGCCCACAGCGACGCCGCCGACATCCTGCGGGAATGCCGGGCGGGATACGCCCTCGACTTTTCCGACCGGGAAGGGCTGGAGGAAGCCCTTCGCAACCTCTACCGGCAATACCGCCTCGGGCAAGACACCGGAAGGGAGACCGACCCCCAGAGCGAGAAATACACCCGAAGGGCGCTGACCGCCCGTCTGGCCCGCGAAGTGCTTGCCTGCCCCCCAGAGCATCCATCCCCAGAGGAATCCTGAACTTCCTCCCCCTGAAAAACCGATACGAAAAAACACTACACGACCATGAAACATGCCAACATCATCCTGTGCTGCCTGTGGGCCGCCGTCTGCATCACCGGCTGCCGTTCGGACGAGAAAAGCGCCGAAACTCCCCGCCCGGCCGTCATTGCCTACGTAGGCGGCTACCGGGGTCTGGTGGACGTCGGGGCGATCTCTGCGGAAAAGATCACCCACCTCAATTACGCCTTTGTCAACTTGGTGGACGGACGCGCCACCCTGTCCAACGAAGCGACCGATACGGTCAACCTGCGTGCCCTCCACCGTCTGAAAGACGACAACCCGCAGCTCAAGATCCTGATCTCCATCGGAGGATGGACCTGGAGCGGCACCTTTTCCGATGCCGTGCTCACTCCCCAGGGACGGGACCTTCTGGCGAGCAGTGCCGCCCGCATCGTGGAGGACTACGACCTGGACGGAGTGGACATCGACTGGGAATACCCCGGCTTCGGCGGACTGGAGGGCAATGTCGTCCGGGCGGAGGACAAACAGAACTACACCCGGATGTTCGCCGCCCTGCGCGCCCGACTGGACTCGCTCTCGCAGCTGACCGGCAAAGAATACCTGCTGACCACAGCGGTAGGCGGGTTCAAGAAATTCCTCGACTACACCGAGATGGACAAGGCTCAACGCTACCTGGACTTTGTCAACCTGATGACCTACGACTATTATCCCGACACGCTCGCTGTCCACCACACCAATCTTTACGCCTCGGACCTCTATCCGGAAGCCAACAGCGGCGACATCGCTTTCCGCGCCTTCCGGCAGGCTGGCGTCCCGGCCGAAAAACTGGTAATGGGCATTTCGTTTTCCTCGCGTGCCTTCCGGCTCAAGGAAGGCTCGAAAACAGGTCCGGGCGATACGGTGGTAGCGCAAACCCGCGGCGGAGGGGGCTTTACCCGCATCAAGGACAGCCTGGAAAACCGCCCGGGCTACCTCAAAGGCTGGGACCAGGCGGCACGCGCCCCGTACCTGTTCCACCCGGAAGAGCTCCTGTTCCTCACCTACGACGACGAACGCTCCGTAGGGGAGAAATGCCGCTACGTGCTGGAAAACGGGATGGGCGGAGTGATGTTCTGGGAATACTTCTCCGACCCGAAAGAATACTTGCTCGATGCCATTGTCGCGGCGTTCGACCCGGCCGACTCCACAGCCGTTTCGTCCCCCCGCCTCTAAAGGAAAAACTCGCGGGTAGAAACTGCGCCGGGGCTTCGCCCCGGCGCTTGCCCGCCCCAGTCGAGAAAAACGGCCAACCGTAAATATGCTCTTTACCTGTTCTTTAGAAGACAGGATATGCCCTCGGCACCGTCCCGGGTGAAAACATCATTTTCTTTTCAGGGTAAAAAAAACGCGCCGCACTTTCGTGCGGCGCGCGGAATGCATCGGGCCAGGCCCGAAGAGAAAGGTTTATTCGGCAGCGGCTTCGCTGGCAGCGGCTGCGTTCTTGGCGGCGTTGCGCGAGGTGCGCACATAGGCTACGATGTAGTTGTCGGGCGCCAGGATTTTGTAATTCTCTTTCTGGAGTGTGCGGACGAAAGCTTTCTCGCCGATCTTGAGCGGGGTAACGTCTACCTCGATCGCGTCGGGCAGATTGGCCGGAAGAGCGCGCACCTGAAGTTTGCGGGTATTGACCGCCAGGACGCCACCGGCGCGAACGCCTTCGGAGTGTCCGGTGATCTTTACCGGAACTACCATCGTGACGGGCTTGTTGTCGAAGAGCTGCACGAAATCCACGTGGAGGATGTTCTCCGTGACGGGGTGGAATTGCAGGTCCTGCAAAGCCGCTTTGAACGTCTTGCCCGAGGTGAGTTCCAAATCTACGATGAGTGCATCCGCCGTGTAAACCAAAGGATTCAGATCCTTGGCATCCACCGAAAAGTGAACCGGATTTTCACCGCCGTAGATTACACAAGGCACACGACCAGCATTACGTAGGGCGTTGGTGGCTACCTTGCCCACGCTTTCTCTCTCGATACCTTTAAGTGTAATTGACTTCATAAAAATAGGTATATTTAGTTGATAATAAGATGTTTCCTCCCTTTAGAATACGTAATTCGCGCTGATCGAGGCGTTGTCTTCGATCATCCGAATGGCCTCGGCCATAAGCGGGGCGCAAGATAGCACTTTTATTTTATCCGACGAATTTTTTAACGCAATGCTGTCGGTAGTAATCAGTTCGGTGATCTTGGACTCCTCGATGCGCTGGTAGGCGTTGCCCGAAAGGATGGGGTGGGTTACCATGGCCCGGACGCTGCGCGCACCGCGATCGACCATGATGTTGCAGGCTTTGGTCAGCGTGCCGGCCGTATCGGCCATGTCGTCCAGCAGGATGACATCCTTGCCTTCCACGTCGCCGATCAGGGTCATGCTCTCGATGACGTTGGCTTTTTTGCGCTGTTTGTAGCAGATCACCACGTCGCTGCCGAAGTATTTGGCGTAGGAGTAAGCGCGTTTCGAGCCGCCCATGTCGGGGGAAGCGATCGCCAGGTTTTGGATGCTGCCATCTTTTTGCAGCTGTTTGATGTATTCCACAAAGATGGACGAGGCGTAGAGGTGATCTACCGGTATCTCGAAAAATCCCTGGATCTGGTCGGCGTGCAGGTCCATCGTGACGATGCGGGTGGCACCGGCCGTTTCCAGCATCTTGGCGACCATTTTTGCGCCTATCGGCACGCGCGGTTTGTCCTTGCGGTCCTGACGCGCCCATCCGAAGTAGGGCATCACGGCGATGATCTTGCTGGCCGAGGCGCGTTTGGCGCAGTCGATCATCAGGAGAAGTTCCATCAGGTTGTCCGACGGAGGGGTGGTGGAACAAACCAGGTACACGTGTTTTCCCCGCACGGTTTCTTCGAAGCAGGGCTGGAATTCTCCGTCCGAAAAACGGGACAATTCCACCCGGCCGAGCGTGGTGCCGAATTCCTGGGCTATTTTTTCGGCCAGGGGCATGGTGCAGGACGCAGCAAAAATTTTAGGTGTCGATTCCATATCTTGTGGCTGTAAGGGTCTGTGAAACGAGGCTTCTGCTCCGGGGAGCGGAATCACCGGCGCAAAGTTACGTTTTTTTTACATTTATGTTAAGGGAATGTGCGTTTTTTGGCAGGCGGTCAAAAGTTAAATTTCAGGTTGATCGTCATGTCGTTCATCATTTCCAACCCGGCGTAGTACTGCGTGCTCTGCCCGGTGGCAGGGTCGGTGCGGGTAACGCGGTCGCTGTCGTAGTAACGCAGGTTCATGTTGTAACTCAACGAGATGTTTTTGGTGATCTCGTAGGAGAGGGTGAAAGTGTTGGTGATCTGTCCTGCGCCGGGATTTTCCGCATAGTCCACGAAGATAGAGAAGTCGTTGCTCGCCCAGAATTTCTGGTTTTCCAGGATGAAGTATTTGATCTTGAATTGTGTGCGGACACCCCATACCATCTTGTACTGCTTTCCGTGCTGGATGATGTTGCCCTGGTCGTCCTTTACCGCAGGATCGACCCCCGAGGTCCCTGCGTCGGCCAGGCGTTGGTTGAGCACGAACGTGGTGTTGTTGTTCACCGGATAAAAACTGATGTAGAACGTAGGCAGGCGCTTGGCGGAATAGTTGTACGAGGCACCCAAACCGATGTCCAGTACGCCCGGTGCCATGAAGGTTTTGTTCGACTCTTTTGCGGTATTGTTTTTGTAGCTCGGCAGGATCTGGGTAACGAGTTTGGCGTTGGCTTCGAAGTCGAAACGCCGGACCAGTTTTACGCCGTACACGGTCTCCAACCGCAGGTAGTTCTGATTGACCGACAGGTTGCGCGCGTCGTCGGCCAGTTTGCCGGCATCCTCCCACAGGAATCCCAGGCGCAGGTCCAGGGTGTTGTTCCAGCGGGTGTATTCGCGGATGTAGTTGGCGTTGATCAGGGAGTACATGTTCAGGCGGAGGCTGCTCCGGTTGTCCGATTGGTACCAGTTTTTCGAGACCGAGTGCAGCGCCATCTCGAAGCGCAGTTCGCGGCTTACCGACCAGTACGAGGTGTCGATGTGCGCCGGTTTGATCTTCTGGTGGTCGAAATTGCGCAGGAAATCGGCCGTTTTGCTGTCCACCACGACTTGTGAAAAGCCCGCCTGCCCGGACAGGCAAAGCAGGGCGGCGATCCAGCCCAGTAAGTACAGTCCCCGTTTGTTCATCGTTCGGTAGTATTTGACGAGACGAAAATACGTTTTTTCCCGGTTATTTCCTCGCGGTTTTTTCCAGTATCCGGTGCAAGGTCCGGGCAACGCCTTGGGCATCGAGCCCGCAGGCGGCCTGCAGCTGTTCCCGGGTGCCGACGGGGAGGAAACGGTCGGGCACCCCGAGGATGTGCACCGGGATGTGCGGGAAACCGTTGTCCGCCGCCCACAGGGCGACGGCGCTGCCGGCACCCCCCTGGCGCACGCCGTCTTCGAGGGTCAGTACGGCTTGCGAGCGGGTGAAGACTTCCCGCAACAGGGAAGCATCGAGCGGCTTGACAAAACGCAGGTCGTACAGGCTTACCCGGCGGCGTTGCTCGCCGGGGAGCAGGGAGAGCGCTTGGCGTGCCACGGAGAGCATGGCTCCTACCGAGATCACGGCGATGTCTCCCTCCGGGAGGAGGCAGCGTCCCTGTCCGAAAGGCATCGTTTCGTCCGTCGGGGCATCGTCCTGGGCCTCTCCGCGCGGATACCGGATGGCGAGGGGACCGCGATCGTACCGGGCGGCCAGGCGCAGGGCGGCGCGCAGTTCGCTCCCGTCGGCGGGGGCGACGATGGCCATGTTGGGCAGGGGAAGCAGGTAGGCCAGGTCGAATACGCCGTGATGGGTCGGCCCGTCGGCGCCTACCACTCCGGCACGGTCTACCAGCAGACGTACCGGAAGGTTTTGCAGGGCGATGTCGTGGGCGATCTGGTCGTAGGCGCGCTGCAAGAAAGTGGAGTACACCACGGCGAAAGGTCGAAGCCCCCGGCAAGCCATGCCTGCAGCCAAGGTCAGGGTGTGGGCTTCGGCAATGCCGGTGTCGATGACCCGGGAGGGGTATTCGGCGCGCAGGGTGGACAGTCCGCTGGAGGTAGGCATGGCCGGAGTGAGGGCGTAGAGCGTTTCGTCCTTGCGGACCAGGCGCAGGAGTTCCTCCCCGACGATGTCCTGATAACGTATCCGGGGGGTGTCTTTCAACGTGCCGGTGGTGCGGTCGAAATGGCCGGGATAGTGATAGAGGATCTGTTCGGTTTCGGCCGAGGGAAAACCTTTCCCTTTGACAGTGGGCACATGCAGCAGTTTTACGCCGGGGAGGTGTTTGGCCTGTTGCAGCGCGGCGATCAGTTGCGGGATGTCGTGCCCGTCGGATACCTGCCGGTAAGCGATGCGGAGGGTTCGGAAAAAGTTGTCGGGGTCGATCCCTCCGAGGAGGTCCCGCAGGTGTTTTTCCAACGCGCCCGATACCGGGTCGATGCCGATGGCGTTGTCGTTGAGCACGATCAGCAGGTCGGCGCGGGTGCTTCCGGCGTGGTTCAGGGCTTCGAAGGCCATGCCCGAGGCGATCGAAGCGTCGCCGATCACGGCGATGTGCCGGGTGTGGGTGTCGCCCCGAAGCTGGTCGGCAAGAGCCATGCCCAGGGCAGCGGAAATCGAGGTGGAACTGTGTCCGGTGCCGAAGGCATCGTAGGGGCTTTCAGCGCGGGAGGGAAATCCCGAAAGGCCGTCCTGTTCGCGCAGGTGGAGAAAGGCGTCGCGGCGGCCGGTGAGGATCTTGTGCGGGTAGCTCTGGTGCCCTACGTCCCAGATGAGGGCGTCGTGCGGGGTGTCGAAGACGTAATGCAGGGCGATGGCCAGTTCCACCACGCCCAGGTTGGAGCCCAGGTGTCCCTGTTTGACCGAAACGACATCGATGATATAGTTGCGCAGTTCTTCGGCCAGCCGGGGCAGCGCATCTACTGCGAGGGCGCGCAGGTCGGCGGGGCAGTTCACCGAAAAGAGCAGCGGGTATTTTTCACGGAACGTTTTCTCCACGGTATGCGCGGGTGTCGCGCGGATAGGGCGGCACGCGGTCTGTGCAAAGATAGTGAAAGCCGAGCGCAGCGGGAAGATGAAAACGAAGTTTTCAATCTTAACGATGCCGAGGCGTATCCTGTCTTATCCAAAGATAGCGAAAGCCGGGTGCAAAGCCGGGGGGAAACGAAGTTTTTCTCCGAGGGGTTTGCCGAGGCGCATCCTGTCTTGCCTCAAAAAACATCAAAAATACGTAGGCTTGTCCCGCTCGGCCAGATTGTCGTCGGAAAAGCGGCGGATCTTCTCGTTGAGCCGGCGGAAAAACTCCGGCAGGCGCGCTAACGGCGCGCCCCCCCGCCACAATTCTCCCGGAACGAACACCGTCAAGGCATGCTCCGTATGGTTTCCTATGCGGATTGCATCCTCGTCGGTCAATTCCTGCGGATAGTCGGCCAACAGCACCAGTTGCACGTCCGTCAAGCGCAAAGTAGACAAATCCGGACAAGCGCTACTGCGGGGGACATCTCCATAGACATTCTCCAAACGGTTGCGCCGGAGCAGTTCGCTGGCCAAACTCCGCCCTGCGGCCGCCGTATAGGGTTCTCGGGAGAAAAAGAAAGCCGTGCGCAACGTATCGGCCCCCCGCACCTGATCCGCCAGCAGGGAAAACCCGTATTCGGTCTTGGTAACGATCTTCTCGGCTTCGGCCGCCCGCCCCAGAACGTTTCCGATCCGGCGGAGGTTGTCGTACGCCTGCTCCAGGGTATCGCCTCCTACCGGGATCACCTCAACCCCCTCCCGAGCCAGACTTTCGCTCCGTCGGGAGTCGTAATCCACCGGGACCAACACCACATCGGGACGAAATTCCAGCACCTGCTCCACCGACGCTTCGGCGTCTATCTTCGGCAACAAAGCATACAGCGGGTCGGTGGGGCGTTTCTGCACCGCACATCCGGCCAACATCCTCCCGGCCGAAAGGGCGAACACCGTATCGGTACCCTCGGCACAAAGACTCACTACGATCTTGTCGTTACGCATATCCGGTTGTTTTTATGCTCCAAAGGTAGGCATTCCGTCCCGGGGAGAGAAAAAAATATCGCCCTCGGCGCAAAATTTGTTTGGATGTTCCGTTTTTGTGCGTATCTTTGCAACCGCTATCCAGAGAGGTTCGGTAGTTCAGCTGGTTAGAATACATGCCTGTCACGCATGGGGTCGCGGGTTCGAGTCCCGTCCGGACCGCGAAAAATCCTCCACAAATCCTTGTGGGGGATTTTTCATTTTTACCCCTCCTTCTTTCGACTTCCTGGGAGAGGTTTTCTTGCGGAGAAATCCCGCTGCAGGTTTCCGGCCACAAAATGGGAATTCCGCATCGGCCCTCTTTCCCCGACTTTTTACAACACAGGATGCGGAAACCAAAACGGGATAGACCCTCGCTCCATCGAATACGACAACCGGGCGGAGGAGGCCTTGCAGCGTTTTCTCCACGAGGGGATGCCCGATACTACCGCCTGGGCGCAGGCGGAAACCTTTTCCGATTCCGTGCGCATCCTCTTCCGGGACGTGGTGAACAGTTGCCAGACGCTGCTCGACTCGGCGGTAATGTACTCCCCGCAATCCCACCTCTACTACGCCCGGAAAGCAACCCTCTACCTGTACTGCCTGGACTACGGCAACGCCCTTGTCTGGATGAAGAAAGCCCTCGAAAAAAAGGACCTCCCCTCGCTGCGGCTCAGCATCGGGATGCTGCTGCAAAAAACAGGGGACGAACCCCAAGCCCGGACCTGGTACCGTCAGGCGGCCGACCGGTACCGCGCGCTCGATACCTTGTCGCAAGCCGACGGGATGAATTACGTTCTGGCCCTGGCTTTGGCCGGAGAAAAAGAACATGCCTACAAAGCCATCGACAGCCTGATAAAGGACACCCTGGTGCGGGGACAACTCCGGCGGACGCTGGACGATCCGCAGGAAGCTCTCGATGCTTTTCTGCCCTAACGGCTTCTTTTCACCTCGTTATCCGATTCCATTGCGCAAATTGCTCCATACAGGCACCGCACTCTCCGTTGATGTAAACAATCAACTTTAACCGATTTTGAGGAGGCAAACAAATCGTATCGCTTACATTCCTGTACTGGAGACCATCCGGAAATACCATCGTTTTACCAACATAATGAGAAACAACATCTCGGGCTTGATTCTCAAGGCCTCCCTTACACGAGAAAACAAAAACAGACGACAACAACACCCCTACAACAACGAGCGCGTATTTCATAACCGGAAGCGAACAACCGTCTCATTGTCTTCTACAATCCTGTCGGTTATCGCATAAATATTTTTTTCATCCTTGTCCACACAAAATCCACCCCACACAGGCAGATCGAGATTCAACCTTTTCACCGGCCGACCCTCCCAAT
>DVLY01000044.1 GCA_018715295.1 Candidatus Merdimorpha stercoravium
CCGCCCCGCTTGCCCGCAGCACGTTTTTCGAGCGGTCTCCCGGAAAAGGATCAGGACAAGACCTTTTCCATGATAAAATCGTCCATCACAAAACCGCAACCGATGTCGGCCACTTTTTCTTCCCGGACGACGAATCCCCGGTGGAGATATACCCGGATAGCGGTTTCGTTGTGGCGGTTGACCGTGAGCCAGATGGCCTTCAAAGCCCGGCGGCGGCACTCCCCTTCCATAAAGTCGAAGGCCGCGCTCGAAAGCCTCTGCCCGCGGAAGGCGCGGAGGATGTACAGTTTGCTCAGGAACAAGCGCCCTTCGCCGTCATCCCGGATGCCGAAATACCCGGCGTTTTCCCGGCCGCAGCGCAGGAAATAATACGCATAGCCTTCGCTTTGCATCTGTCGGGCGAGGGCTTCTTCCGACTGAAAACGGGCGAGCATATACTCGATCTGCTCCCGGGAAAGCAACCGGGCGAAACATTCGTGCCATACCTGCTCGGCAAGGGCTGCCAGGGTGCCGATCGAGGAAGCATCGACCGGGACGATCTCCAAAGTGTTTTTTGCCTCTTTCGAGGGTAAAGTTGTGTCGTTTTCCATGATTTTTATCTTAAAAATACCCCGGAAGCAAATCTTCCGGGGTATGACCTGTTTCTGTCATCGCACTTTTATTCCTCCTTCTGGCGGGAAGCAGGCCGGGCGGGACGCGTCCCCGTTTGGGGCGGATCGGGAAGCGGGGATTTCTCGAACAAGGTCTTGATCGCCCCCAGTGAACCGAGCGCGGCGGTAGCCTCGTACGGCAGGTAGATGGTCTTGTTGTCCTGTCCGGCCGTCAGAGCGTTGAACGTTTCGAGGTAGTGTACCGCGATGAGATACTGGGCCGGATCGGTCGCGCAACCTTTGCCCAGGGCAGCGGCCACCCGTTCGATGGCGGTTGCCTCGGCCGTAGCGACGGCGATACGGGCTTCGGCCTGTCCTTCGGCTTCGAGGATCTGCGCCTGTTTGGTACCCTCGGCTTTCTTGATCTGGGCTTCCATCTGACCTTCGGCGTGGAGGATTTGCGACTGCTTGGTTCCTTCCGCTTCGAGGATCATGGCGCGTTTGTCGCGTTCGGCACGCATCTGCTTCTCCATCGCATCGCGGATGTCGCGCGGAGGGTTGATGTCCTGCAACTCGACACGGTTTACCTTTACGCCCCATTTGTTGGTAGCTTCGTCCAGGATCTCGCGCAAACGGGAGTTGATCGTATCGCGCGAAGTAAGGGTCTGGTCCAGGTCCAGGTCGCCGATCACGTTACGCAGGGAGGTCTGCGTCAGTTTTTCGATCGCCTGCGGCAGGTTGGATATTTCGTACACCGAACGCACCGGATCCATGATCTGGAAATAAATCAGGGCATTGATCTCGGTTACGATGTTGTCGCGCGTGATCACGTTCTGCTTGGGAAAGTCGTACACCGTCTCGCGCAGGTCGATCCGGTCCTTGGATACATGGCGCACCACTACACCGGCCCCGGGGATCTCCTGCGCATAACGCCACAGGATGCTGCGCGGCTGGTCGATGATGGGAATGATGATGTTGATCCCCGAATGGAGCGTCTTGTGATAACGTCCGAGCCGTTCGATGATCATCACCTCGGACTGCTGGATGATGCGGATACCTTTGGCCAGGATCGCGACCACCAGGATGATAAGAATAATGAGCACTACCGTGCCTGCTGTAAATCCGTCCATAATGTTCTTAAGCGTTTTGGTTTATGGTCTGTTATGTTTCTCTTTGGTCTTCCCGCCTCTCATAGCGGAACCACTTCCGACGCAAGAGCGGCTTTGCGGGAACTAAAACAGGAAATCCGGTCAAGCCTGCGAAGAGCCTTCGAGCGGTTCGACGATGAGCGTGATGCTCTCCAGAGCCACGATCCGCACATCGCTTCCCGAGGGGATGCCTGCCCCGGAGTGCGAACGCGCCGGGAAAATATCGCCGTCCACCCGCACTTCACCGCGCATGGCCGCATTGTCGATGGCCGTTACCACCTGTCCCGTACGGCCGATCAACGCATCGTTGTTGGTAGCCACCCGGTTGCGGGCGCGCAGCAGGTACTTCAAGGCAAAGGGGCGGATAAAGGCAAAGACCCCTACCGTTACGGCCGCAAAGACGATGAGCTGGGCGTTCATCCCGCCGCCCAACGCCGCTACGATGGCCGATACCAGCGCACCGACCGAAAAACACCCGATGACAAACCCCGAAGTGAATACTTCCAGGATGAGCGTGATCAGCGCCACAGCCAACCATACATACCAAACGAACAAAGCATCCATAGCGAGTAGTTTTTACGCATTTATGTTTTTTCAAAGTTAATGAAAAACTCTTTCCCCGCGCAAGCCCGTCCGAAATTTTTCGCCCACTCCTCCCCCGTCTCTTTTCCGCCAGAAAAGGACAGGATAAGGAAAAGCGCCCATCCACCCGGAAGGTCGGGAAAAACAGCCGGCGTCCCGGATGCGTATCAGCCCTATCCCCATTACAAAAACTTCGGTCGTTCCCCCTTGCCCCTGCGCCCGGCATTGCGTACTTTTGCTCCCGAACTGAAAACAAACCGCCCTTGCCATGTCCCAACCGCAAGAACCCTTCGCCCGCATAGAAGCCGCCGTACCGCTGCGCCCCGAATTCCGTTTCACCCGCCCGGTGGACTGGAGCATCGCCCAAGGCGAATCGTGGGCCGTGGTCGGGCCCAACGGCGCCGGAAAAAGCCTGCTCACGGGCCTGCTGACCCGACGCGTTCCCTTGCGCAGCGGGATCATAAACATATATCACCCCGAAGGGACGGCCGCCATCCGCTCCCTTTCCTTCCACGACATCCATCCCCCCTCCGAACTGAGGAACATGTACTACCAGCAGCGCTGGAACGCCACCGAAACGGATGCCTCGCCCCGGGTGGAGGAGGTCTTTCCCCAACTGTGCCAAGGGGAGTCCTTCGGACGGGAAGGCTTCGAGATAGGCCACCTGGCCGGTCGGCGCGCCATCTCCCTCTCCAGCGGGGAACTGCGCAAACTGCTCGTGGCCCGCGCCTTGTGCGGCGACCCTCGAATGCTCATCCTGGACAATCCCTTCATCGGCCTGGACGCCCCCTCGCGCGCGGTGCTGGACCGGATGCTGCGCTCCCTGTGCGAAAAAGGCCTGCTGCAATGCATCCTGGTGGTCTCCGATCCGGCAGACATCCCCGAGTGGATCGACCGGGTATTGCCCCTGTGCGCGATGGAAGTGCTCCCGCCGATGAGCCGCGAGGATTTCCAGCACGATTCCCGGCTCAAGGCTCGGTTGTTCGGCGAGGATGCTCCCGAGGAGTTCGACTTCCCGGCAGCCATCCACCCGCCCGCTTCGTTTTCCATCGCCGTTCAGATGAACCGCGTGAACGTTTCCTACCAAGGACTCCCCATCCTGCGGGATGTGGACTGGACGGTGCGCCGGGGAGAGAAATGGGCGCTGGTCGGAGCCAACGGTTCCGGAAAATCGACGCTCCTGAGCCTGATCTGCGGCGACAACCCCCAGGCGTATGCCAACGACATCGTCCTGTTCGACCGCCGGAGGGGCACCGGCGAAAGCATCTGGGACATCAAGAAACGCATCGGCTACGTCTCGCCCGAGATGCACACCTACTACCTGGAGCCCATCCCGTGCGAAGAGGTGGTCGCCTCCGGTTTCTTCGACTCGGTGGGTCTGTACCGACGCTGCACCCCGGAGCAAACCGCTGCCGCCCGGGAGTGGCTGCGCCTTTTCGCCGCCGAAGGCCTCGCCGGGAAACCCTTCACCCAAATCTCGTACGGCCAGCAGCGCCTGGTGCTGCTCGCGCGCGCCTTTGTCAAAGACCCCGACCTGCTCGTACTCGACGAACCGTTCCACGGGCTGGATGCCGGCAAGAAACGCCTCTGCGGAGCCATCGTGGAGGCCTTGGCACGGCAGCGCGACAAAACCCTGCTCTTCGTCTCGCACTACCGGGACGAAATCCCCCCGTGCGCCGAACACGAGAAAATCCTCCCTGCCCCCACGACCCGCTGACATGAAACGCGTGTACGTGCTGTTGGGAAGTCTGTCGCTCGCGCTGGGACTCCTCGGTATCTTCCTCCCGCTGCTGCCCACCACGCCCTTCCTGCTGCTCACCGCCGCCCTGTGGATCAAGGGTTCTCCCCGCCTCTACCAACGCCTGCTCGCGCACAAACGCCTGGGCCCCTACATCCGGCAGTTCCGGGAACAACGCGCCATCCCGCTGCGCGCCAAGATCGTCTCGGTATCGCTCGTGTGGATCACCCTGGGGTACAGCGCAGGATGGCTGGTGGGAAACCTCCTGCTGCGCATTCTCCTGGTGGTGCTGGCCATCGGCATCACCGTGCACATCCTCTCCTACCGCACCCTCCGAAGGGGAAAATAAACCCCACTTGCACAACGCGGAAGAACGCACAAGACTTTTCACCTCTCGCCGAACCGCCTTCCGGGAAAAACACGAAAAGTTGCACTTCTGCACAAAAAACTCGGGCCAGGCAAGGATTGCCTGGCCCGAGTCCGAACAATAATCATCAAAGTATATCCAACTAACAACTAAACAATGCTCTTTCCGAAAGGCGTGAACGAAAGCGCCATCAACTTGAAGTGCTGACGGCCGAACGGGATGCCCACGATCGTGATGCACAGCACGATCCCCCACAGCAAGTGGGAAAGGGCGATCCATATCCCCCCGATCAAGATCCAAAGGATGTTCATCACCACCGACAGGCACCCCGGCTCCTGGGGCATGTTCACCACCTTGTTGCCGAAAGGCCACAGGGACAAAACACCCAGTTTGAACGCCTGAAGGCCGAACGGTATCCCGATCAGGGTAACGCACAAGGCGATCCCCGCCACAAAGTACTCCAGGGCGATCATCAGACCGCCGAAGACCAGCCAAAGGATGTTTCCCAGTATTTTCATCGCACCTTTTATCTTTCTCTCACAAATTTAAGCAAATCGGAGCGGTTTTACAAATTCCTCCTTCCCTTGCAGCGCTCACCGCTGCATCTCCCGTTGGTATTTTCCCGGATGGCGCAATACCTCCCCGATGGCATCGATCACCGGAATGGCCCGCACCCCTTTCGGCAAAGCCCGCCAGCGACGGCGCAACTCCCGGCGCACTTCTCCGGGCAGTGCCGCCAACTCCGTAGCCAGAGAAGGCGAAAGCCTCCGGTACTCCTGCCCGAGGCGGCGAGCTGCCGGCGAACCCGGGTATGTTCCCCCTTCGGAGGCCAGAGCGAGACAACGCCCGGCCCAACGTCCTGCCTGTGTCGGGACTTCTTTTACAGGAACTTCCGGCATACGAACCGACCCCGGGGCTTTCCTTCCCGAATTCTCCATCAGACGGCAAAGCCGGGCGTATTCCTTACCCCGCTCCGCCAGACGTTCCGCCCGGCGTTTCCATCCACCTGGCGAGACATACGCCTGGCGGCATCGTGCGGCATATCGCTCGCTCTGCCGCGCCAGACGCTCGGCCTCCCGCGTGAGTTGGCGGGTCTTGCGTTCGAGCGTCCGCAGATCCTTTCCTTCGCTGTGCGCCCAGGCACTGTTCATGCTCAAAGCCAACAGGACCAAAAGGAATATCCTCATCATGCCGTTGTTTTTGGGTTTCTCTACAACATTAGACGACATAGGCGGGAAAAAGGTTGCATCCGGAGAACGATTTTACCGAAGATTTAACATTTCAGTCCCCTTCTTCGAGGAAAAACACCTCGTCCACTCCCCGACCGAAGACGTGCGCTACCTTCAGGGCCAACACCGTAGAAGGCACATAACGCCCCGTTTCCATCGCGTGGATCGTCTGCCGGCTCACTCCCACCTGCTGGGCCAACTGCTGCTGCGTCATCTGCCGCGATGCCCGCAACACTTTCAGCTCATTCTTCATAGCTGGCACTCCTTCGGGAACGGTACAGGCGGTAGTGGAACAGCAAGGCGTACACCACCAGCACCGTGAACAGATTGACAAACAGGAAGGTGAGAAACGGGAAACCGTAGATAAACAGGTTGCCCACCAGCAGGCACACGTACGAGGCCATGACCGACACCACCAAGGTCCGGCAACGCAGCTGGGCTACATACTCGTCTTCGTCCTTCTCGCGGGAGAAGCAGACCATCAACAAACTCACCACCAGGCCGAAAATGACCAGCGTGGGAAAGACATCCGTGCGCACGGTAACAAAACTCCCTCCCGAGGCTCCCAGCGGATCCGCAGCCAGGGCAAACACCGGCAGGGACCATTCGAGGTTCCACCAACCGCCCAGCATGCAAACCCCTGCGACGGCAAAGGGGACGAACATTCCCAGGCCGGCTTTCTTGCAGGACGAGGGGAACAGATAGGTTTTTTCCATAGCGTGAAATGATTTGATGTTTCCGACGACAAAAGTAAAGTACACTTTACAAAAAGTCAAGCAAATTTTACTTTTTTTTTCATTTCGCCCCTCCAACCTCTGCGAGAAGGAGAGCGCGTTTGCCCGGGAAAAAAATTGTCCCGCACGGGGATAAGCCGTATATTTTGATCATACAGAATGCGGCTCGGCATTCGTCAAATGCGAAAACAAGGTTTTCGATTTGCCGCTGCACTCGCCTTTCCGTATATTTGCACTCACAAAAAAACCGCCGCCGCATCTCCGCGGCGCAAAAAAACTTTTCACGATGAGCGCACACCTTTCAGAACAGGAGATCGTACGCCGAGAGGCGCTGGAGAAATTGCGTCAGGCCGGCATCGACCCGTATCCTGCCGCCGAATTTCCCGTTACCCACCACAGCCGCGACATCCGCGAAAATTTCGACCAACTCGAAGGCACCGAAGTGGTACTGGCCGGACGAATGATGAGCCGCCGCATAATGGGTAAAGCTTCGTTCGCCGAACTGCTCGACGCCGAAGGCCGCATCCAGTTGTACGTCTCGCGGGACGACCTGCCCGAAGGAGAACTGATGTACAACACGGTATTCAAGAAACTGCTGGACATCGGCGACTTTATCGGCGTAAAAGGCACCGTATTCCGCACCGGAACGGGAGAGAAATCGGTTCACGTGCACCAGCTCACCGTGCTGGCCAAATCGCTCCGCCCGCTGCCGGTGGTAAAAAAGGACAAGGACGGGAATGTGTACGACGCCTTTACCGATCCCGAACTGCGCTACCGCCAACGCTACGTGGACCTGATCGTCAACGAAGGGGTGAAGGACGTTTTCCTCAAGCGCACCAAGATCATCAACACGATGCGCGAGTTTTTCAACGAGCGCGGCTACCTGGAAGTGGAAACGCCCGTGCTGCAAGCCATCCCGGGCGGCGCATCGGCCCGTCCCTTCATCACGCACCACAACGCACTGGATATCCCGCTCTACTTGCGTATCGCCAACGAACTGTACCTCAAACGCCTGATCGTGGGCGGCTTCGAAGGGGTCTACGAGTTTTCACGCGACTTCCGCAACGAGGGCATGGACCGTACGCACAACCCCGAGTTTACCGTCATGGAACTCTACATCGCGTACAAGGACTACCAGTGGATGATGGGTATGACCGAACAACTGCTCGAAAGAGTCTGCACGGCCGTCAACGGTTCGCCCGAGGCGCAGATCGGCGAGCACCGCATCAGTTTCAAGGCTCCGTTCCGCCGCATGACCATCACCGATGCCATCCGGGAACACGCCGGAGTGGACATCACCGGAATGGATGAAGAGGCTTTGCGCGAGGCTTGCCGCAAACTCAACGTCGAGGTGGACGACACGATGGGCAAAGGCAAGCTCATCGACGAACTCTTCGGCGCCTATGCCGAAGGGAAGATGATCCAGCCTACCTTCATCACCGACTACCCGATCGAAATGTCGCCGCTGACCAAACGCCACCGCGACAATCCCCAGCTCACCGAACGCTTCGAACTGATGGTGGCCGGCAAGGAAGTGGCCAACTGCTACTCCGAGCTGAACGACCCGATCGACCAGCGCGAACGCTTCCAGGCGCAAATGGCCCTGTTGCAACGCGGCGACGACGAAGCGATGTACATCGACCAGGATTTCCTGCGCGCCCTCGAGTACGGCATGCCGCCTACCGGAGGGATCGGCATCGGCATCGACCGTCTGGTAATGATGATGACCGGCGCTCCGTCCATCCAGGATGTACTGTTCTTCCCCCAGATGCGCCCCGAAGTATGGGACGTGGAAGGCAAGGACAACAGCGCTGAACTGCTCGCAGCCGGCGTTCCCCAGGAATGGGTAGAACACGTCGCTGCCGCCGGATACGACTCGGTGGAAAAACTCCGTGCCCAGAAACCCACGCAGGTCCAGCAAGCCTTGAGCGTCTACCGGAAAAAACACAAACTGGACATCCCGGCGCTGACCGCCGACCAGATTGCCCTTTGGGTCGAGGAAAAAGAACAATAAGTTCCTCCCCGGGCGCAGATACAGCGAAGCGGCGAACCCTGGAGGGTTCGCCGCTTCGCGCTTGCCCGCCCCGCCGGAAAAGCCCACCGCATCCCCGCCCCTTCTGAAACAAAGCCGCCCACCGAGCGGAAACCCCTCCCGAAAGGAGAAAAAGAAAGAACAAACGAACGAACATCGCCCATGAAAAGCCTCAAAGGTATCGTCTACGCCTTGGCCTCGTCCTCGACCTTCGGGCTGATTCCCCTGTTTTCCATCCCGATCCTGGTCAGCGGAGCGATGGAAGCCCCCTCGTTGCTGTTCTACCGCTTCGCCTTTGCTACCCTGGCCATGGGCCTGGCCGGAGCGCTGCTGCGAAAGGACTTCCGGGTACCGCCCCGCCTGCTGCTCAAGATATCGCTGCTGGGCGTATTCTACGCCTCGACCTCGATGGGGCTCACCTTGTCCTACCAATACATCCCCAGCGGAGTAGCCACCACCATCCACTTTCTGTATCCGGTGGTCGTTACGGTGATCATGACGGCCTTCTTCGGGGAGAAACGCTCGGGCACGCTCCTGCGCGCCGCCCTGTTGTCCATCGCCGGGGTCGGCCTGCTCAGCTGGGGCGAAGGTACGATCCGCCTCGAAGGACTGCTACTGGTACTGATGACGGTAGGAACCTATGCCACGTACATCGTGGGGGTCAACCGTTCGGGCGTGGAGACCATCGACCCGATCGTGCTGACGTTCTACGTCTTCGTCGTTTCCACTGCCCTGTTTGCCGGGTACGCCGCCTCGACCACCGGGGTGGAATCCATCGCCGATACGCCCACCCTGGTCCGTTTGTTACTGCTGGCCCTGCTGCCGACAGTTATCTCGGATTTTACGCTCATTCTGGCCGTGAAATACGTCGGATCGACCGTTACGGCCATCCTGGGCTCGATGGAACCGGTGGTGGCCGTGCTGATGGGCGTGTGGTGTTTCTCGGAGCGCTTCGGGGTGAAGAGCATCCTGGGTTTGGCCCTGGTCGTTACGGCGGTAACGATGGTGGTGGTGCGCCAGTCGAATAAAGGGTGAACAAGGGACAAAAAAGACGGGCGGAAAGCAAACCGGTTGAAAACTTTTGCCTAACTTTGTGTGTTTGTTTACGATCGCCCGGTTTATTTTGACAAAATACTGAAAATCAAACTATAAAAAAGTTTCAAAAAGATGTCTTACAAATTCATTTCGGCCGAAGAAGCCGCAAAGCTCATCCAGAACGGCGACAACATCGGTTTCAGCGGATTTACCGCTGCGGGAAGCCCCAAGGCCGTTTCGGAAGCGCTGGCAAAAAGAGCCGTGGAAGAACACCAGGCAGGACGTCCCTTCAAGGTAGGCGTGTTCACCGGAGCCTCGACCTCCGACCACCTGGACGGAGCGCTCGCCCGTGCCAACGCCATCAAGTTCCGCACGCCCTACCAGTCGAACAAAGACCTGCGCGCCGCCCTGAACAAAGGCGAAGCCGCGTACTTCGACTACCACCTGTCCCAACTGGCACAGGACATCCGCTACGGGTTCCTGGGCGACATCGACGTAGCCGTCATCGAAGCCTGCGACGTAACGCCTGAAGGCGAAATCACCCTCACCTCCGGTGTGGGCAACAGCCCCACGTACGTCCGTCTGGCCAAAAAGATCATCATCGAGCTCAACAGCTACCACCCCAAAACCCTGCGCGGCATCCACGACCTGTACGAACCGGCCGACCCGCCGCTGCGCCGGGAAATCCCCATCTACAAGCCCTCCGACCGCATCGGCGTCCCCACGCTCAAGGTCGATCCGGCCAAGATCGTGGGCATCGTCGAGACGCACGTTTCGGACGGAGTAGCCCCCTTCTCGCCGCTGGACGAGGTAACGATGCGCATCGGACAGAACGTGGCCGACTTCCTGGCTGCCGAGATGAAAGCCGGCCGCATCCCTTCGACCTTCCTGCCCATCCAGTCGGGTGTGGGCAACATCGCCAACGCCGTGCTGGGCTGCCTGGGCGAAAACGAGGAAGTACCTCCCTTTGAGATGTACACCGAAGTGATCCAGGATGCCGTGGTCGGCCTGATGGAAAAAGGACGGTGCAAATTTGCCAGCGGATGCTCCCTGACCCTGAGCGAAAAGGCCATGCAGGAAGTGTACGCCCACATGGACTTCTTCCGCGACAAGGTGGTCCTCCGTCCGCAGGAACTCTCCAACAACCCCGAGATCGTACGCCGACTGGGGCTGATCACCATCAACACCGCCATCGAAGCCGACATCTTCGGCAACATCAACTCCACCCACATCATGGGCAAGAAGATGATGAACGGTATCGGCGGATCGGGCGACTTCACCCGCAACGCCTACCTGTCCATCTTCACCACCCCCTCGGAGGCCAAAGGCGGACTCATCTCCTCCATCGTACCGATGGTATCGCACCTGGATCACTCGGAACACTCCGTCAAGGTCATCATCACCGAATACGGCGTGGCCGACCTGCGGGGAAAATCGCCCATCCAGCGCGCCAACGAGATCATCGAGAAAGTCGCACACCCCGACTACCGCCCGCTGCTGCGCGACTACATCAAGATGACGCAAGGCTGCCACACACCGGAATGCTTGCAGAAAGCCCTTTCGTTCCACATTGCTTTCGAGAAAGAAGGCGATATGCGCAAGGCCGATCTCGGCACCCCGTGCAGCTGCGAGAAATAACAACCTCGCTTTCCCATCGGGGAACACGAAAAACCCCGCCACCGTCGGTGGCGGGGTTTTTTTACATCTTCTCCCCGGGGAAGGACCATCGGAAAGACATTTTTCCGACAGCACACTTTAGAAGTTTGGTATCAAGCCCTCCCTTGCACCCATACATTTTCAGACGAAAAAACAGGCAAAAAGCAAGCCCGGAGTTCGCCCCGCACCTCAAGACAAAAAATGCACGAGGTCTCTCACAAGGGCTTTTCCATCCGGAAATTTTCCATTGCCACCCCGTTTACCTCCACCTCCTGGGGCGCGATCTCCCGAAAGCCGCGCGATAGGAAAAAGCGCCGTGCCGTCCGGCTGACCTCGCTGCACAGACGAACGGCTCCCCGGGAGCGGGCGTAGTCCTCGGCCATGAGCAAAAGAGCCGTCGCGATCCCTTCGCCCTGGTGTTCGCTGTGCACGAAGAGCGAATGGAGATACCCCCTGTCATCGACCGAGACGACCCCCAAAAGGCTTCCCTGCCCGTCGTGCGCCACAAAGAACGACAAAGCCGTCTTCCACAGTTCCTCCCACCGGGCCTCCGATGCTCCGCGCGCAGCCCACGCCTCGACCTGGCGGGGCGTATAGTCCCGGATATTGATCCGGAGGATCGTCTGCCGCACCAGGCGGGCCAAAGCGGGTATATCCTCCCGGCAGGCGGGGCGCACGTGCACTTTCCTCCCCTTCATTCGGCGTATTTTTCGACCAGTTTCTCGGCCAGCAGCGGCATGCCTTCGGCGGCGCGCATCGGGAGTTTCTCCACCGCGGCCCCTACCGAAGCGGGAATGTGCGGATCGACCACGAACATCTTTGTACCGGGACGGGCGTAATGGATCAGCGAAGCTGCGGGGTACACGGCCAACGATGTTCCGACGATCACCAGGATGTCCGCCGTGGAAACGATGCTTGCGGCCTGGGGAAACATCGGGACGGCTTCGCCGAAAAACACCACGTGCGGGCGGGCAAGCGCGCCGTCAGGCGCGCGAAGTTCCTTGGGCTGTTCCCATCCCTGTAGCGGGAAGATGAGTTCGGGGTCGTCCTGGCTGCGCAGCTTGGTGATTTCCCCGTGCAGGTGCGTTACCCGGGACGAACCGGCGCGCTCGTGCAGGTCGTCGATGTTCTGGGTAACGACTTCCACGTCGAAATGCTTTTCCAGGGCGGCAATGGCGCGATGCGCCGCATTGGGCTGTTTCTCCAGCACGTCCCGCCGCCGGGCGTTGTAAAAGTCAATGACCCGGTCGCGGTGATCCCGCAAAGCTTCCGGGGTGCACACGTCCTCGATGCGGTAATTCTCCCACAGCCCGTCCGAATCGCGGAAGGTGGAGATGCCGCTGTCGGCGCTTACTCCGGCGCCGGTAAAGACCACGAGTTTTTTCATAAGGCTATTCGTTTTACACAAAGACAAGTCCTGCGAGTTCCGTACTCCGCGAGGGGAAACGATCCCCTCGCGGAAGTCCCCCGAAACCGTCTTGTCTTACCAAAGGTACGCAAAAAGGCGTTCGTCCGCACCGTTTAGCGACACGATATTTGTTTCCGCCTCTTTTGGTTTGCAAAACGGCTCTTCCCCCATACAATAGGCCATCCAAAAACGAAGCCCCCCCACTACTCCCCTGAAAAAGAGAACGAAGGATCCCGGCAACGGCATCGTCCC
>DVLY01000045.1 GCA_018715295.1 Candidatus Merdimorpha stercoravium
CCTCGATCCGCAAGGGAAGCCCTTTTCTCTTATCGGTACAAGCCGCTCCGTTCGATGTAGTCCAGCACCGCCGGCGGCACCAAGGCCCGGACCTGGCGTCCTGCACGGAGGTCTTCCCGGATGGCGGAAGCCGAAACCTCTACCTGCGGGGCGTGTTCCAGCACCGTAACCCGGGCTTTGTCCAGCAAGGGATGGGTGTTGCTGTATCCCGGCCGCGGATAGATGTACAGCGGGAAGTATTTCAGGAGAAACTCGTAGTTCTTCCACCGTTCGAGTCCGATGAGCGTGTCGGCCCCCATCGTCAGGCAGAAAGTCCTCTCGGGGTATTTCTGGGACAGATGCAGCAGGGTGTCGGCCGTGTAGCTGGGGCGCGGGAGGTAGAACTCCGCATCGCAGGCGCGCACCCCTTCGAAGTCTTCGAGGGCCAGTCGCACCATCTCCAGCCGGACGTAGTCCGAAGCCAGCGTCGCTTTTTGTTTGAAGGGATTGTGCGGCGAGACCACGATCCACACTTCGTCCAGGTCGGTGTGCTCGCGCAGGTATTCGGCCACGATCAAGTGCCCGACGTGTATCGGGTTGAACGAACCGAAGTAAAGTCCCGTTTTTTTCTTTCCGGCGCTGTCCATGTGTCTGTCTGTGAGTCTGTCGCTGTTTTTTCCCCTTTGGCTGTCCTCTCCGGGGGCGGTTTGTTTTTTTGCCTGTGGCTGCCTTCCGGCTTCTCGCAGGGGAGGCTTTTCGGGTTATTTCGCCAGGAAGTCGAGCACCGTCTTTCGCGCCTGGGCCACGGCCGTATCCAGGTCGTCGTTGACGATGATCGTGTCGAAGTCTTTCGAATAGGAGATCTCCCGTTGGGCTTTGGCGATGCGCATTTCGATCTTGTCGGGAGTTTCCGTGCCGCGGCCTTCGAGCCGGGCGCGCAACTGCTCGATGGAGGGCGGCATGATGAAGATCGAGAGCGACTCCCGGGGGTACATCCGTTTGATGTTCAGCCCGCCTACCACGTCCACATCGAGGATGACTACATGTCCGGCCGCCCAGATGCGTTCCAGTTCGCTGCGGGGGGTGCCGTAGTAGGTGTCGGCATAGACCTGTTCCCATTCTAGAAATTCGTCCGCGTCGATGCGGCGGCGGAATTCTTCCGGGGAGAGGAAGTAATACTCCTTGCCGTGGGTTTCGCCTTTGCGCGGGGCGCGGGAGGTGGCCGAGACCGAAAATTCGGCATTCAGGATGCCTTCGGACAACAGGCGGTTGACGATCGTGGTCTTTCCCGAGCCGGAAGGGGCGGAAAAGATGAGGATCTTGCGGGTACTTGGGTTCATCCTTACAGTACGTTGAGCGATTGTTCCTTGATTTTTTCCAGTTCGTCCTTCATCCGCACGACCAGTTTCTGCATGTCGGCCTGGTTGGATTTGGACCCCATCGTGTTGATCTCGCGGCCTATCTCCTGGGCGATGAAGCCCAGTTTCTTTCCGCAGTTCTCCTCGCTGTCCATCGTCTTGAGGAAGTAGTCCAGGTGCAGGTTCAGGCGGACTTTCTCTTCGGTGATGTCCAGTTTTTCGAGGTAGAAGATGATCTCCTGCTCGAAGCGGTTTTCGTCCACTTTCACTTCCGCTTCGCTCAGGTGTTTGCGCAGGCGTTCTTTGATCTGTTCCACCCGCGATTTTTCAAAAGGCTCGACCTGGGCGGCCAAGGCCCGGATGTTCCCGATGTACGAGGCCAATTCCCGGTGCAGGACCGCCCCTTCCGATTCGCGATAGGCTACCAAGGCGTCTGCCGCCTGCCGGATGGCGCCTTGCACCGTTTGCCAGGCCTCTTCGGAGAGCTCTTCGCGTTCGCCCCGGAAGACGTCCGGCAGGCGCATGGCGATCGCGAGGCTGTCGGTGGGGGAGAGCGAAGGTTCGATGGCTTGCAACTTCTCCCGGTAGGAAGCTACCGTGGCGGCGTTGATGTCGTGGCTGTTGTCGGCGTCGGCGGCTTCGGCGTAGATGAGCAGGTCGACCTTTCCGCGCATCAGACGCCCGGTGAGGTAGCTGCGTACTTCCAGTTCTTTTTCCCGCAACAGCGAAGGGATGCGGGTGGAGAGGTCCATTTGTTTTCCGTTGAGGGATTTGATCTCTACCGTCAGTTTTTTGTCGTCCAGTTCGACCTGTGCGCGGCCGAATCCGGTCATCGATCGTACCATGGCAATCGGGTGTAAGTGTTCTTCTTTTCTTTTTGCGTTTCTTGTGTGATCCTGCTTTCTCCCTAGGCGAGCGCCGCTTCCGCGGCGCTCGCGGCCGCAAGGCCGCGAATCGGCTCCGGGCCAAGACGAGCCCCGCTGCCGGGGTAATGCGCAGGATAGGACAAAGGTACGGTTTTCTTCCCATAGATAGGCGGCGGGAGGACATTCCTTTTCGGTTTCGGGGCAGGATTTCGTACCTTTGCCGGCAGTGAATTACCTTTCGGCAGAAAATATCGGCAAGTCCTTCGGCGTGCGCACGCTCTTTTCCGGATTGACCTTCGGCATCGAGCAGGGCGAAAAGGTCGCCTTTGTCGCCAAAAACGGTACGGGCAAATCCACCCTGATGAAGATCCTCTGCGGACGCGAGCAGCCCGACACCGGGGAGGTCGTCCTGCGCAAGGGCATCCGGCTGGGGTATCTCGAGCAGCAGCCCACGTTCGATCCGCAGCAGACCGTGCAGGACGTGATCTACGGGGGAGACAGCCCCCGGTTGCAGGCCATCGCCCGCTACGAGCGGGCCGCCCGCCCGGGAGGAAGCCATGGGGACGATTTTCAGGCGGCGTACGAACAGATGGAAGCGCTCGGTGCGTGGGACTACGAGGTGCGGATCCGTACGGTCCTCTCCCAGCTCGGGCTGGATCGGGTGGAAGTGCCCTGCGGGCAGATGTCCGGCGGGCAGGTGCGGCGTTTGGCTTTGGCACGGGTGCTTATCGAAGAACCCGACCTGCTCGTGCTCGACGAGCCGACCAACCATCTGGACATTCCGATGGTGGAATGGCTGGAGGATTACCTGTCCAAGTCGAAGGTAACCCTGTTCATGGTTACCCACGACCGCTGGTTTCTCGACCGGGTATGCTCCGATATATTGGAACTGGACGAAGGGACGCTGTGGCGCTACAAGGGTGCGTACGCGGATTTTCTCAGCAAACGCGCGGAGCGTTGCGCCGCCGCGCGCAGCGCGGCGGAAAAGGCCCGGAACCTGATGCGCACCGAACTCGAATGGATTCGCCGCCAGCCTCAGGCGCGCGGCACGAAAGCCAAGGCCCGCATCGACTCGTTCGACGAACTGGCCCGCCGCGCGGCGCGCCGCGCGGACGACCGGGTGCTCACCTTGGGCATCAATATGGAACGTTTGGGCAGCAAGGTAGTCGAACTGCACAACGTGTCCAAGTCGTGGGGGCAGGCCAGGATGCTCGACCGCTTCGACTATACGTTTCGGCGGGCCGAGCGGGTGGGGGTGGTCGGCGACAACGGCACGGGCAAAACCACCTTTCTCCGTTTGGTTACCGGCGAACTGCCCCCCGATGCGGGGAAAGTCGTGGTGGGCGATACCGTGGTGTTCGGTTATTACCGTCAGAGCGGTCTCGAGGTGCAGCCCGGCGAAAAAGTCATCGACGTAGTACGGCGTTACGGCGATTATCTCCCGCTTTCGGGCGGGCGGCGCCTTTCGGCCGAACAGTTGCTGGAGCGTTTTCTCTTTACCCGCGCCCAGCAGTGGGACTATGTGGAAAAACTCTCGGGGGGTGAACTTCGTCGCTTGTACCTCTGCACGGTGCTGATCGCCAACCCCAATTTCCTGATCCTCGACGAGCCGACCAACGACCTGGACATCCTCACCCTGACTGTCCTGGAGGACTTCCTGCAGGAATATCCCGGGGTGTTGCTGGTGGTGAGCCACGACCGGTATTTTCTGGACAAGATCGTCGACCATCTCTTTGTCTTTCAGGGCGAGGGCCGGGTGAAGGATTTCCCGGGCACGTATTCCGAGTACCGCCAGTGGAGCCGGCAGCAAGCCGCCGCGCAGCCCCGCGAACAGGCCCCGGGCGAAAAACCGAAAGCCGCCCGGGAGCGAGGCCCGCAGAAACAGCGCCTCTCGTATCGCCAGCAGCAGGAGTACGAGGCCATCGAACAGGAACTCCCCTGCCTGGAAGCGGAAAAACAACAGATCGAAGCCGTTTTTTCCTCCGGGGAACCCTTGTCGGCCGAGCGGGTGAACGAACTTTCCCACCGGATGGAACAGTTGCTCGAACGCATCGACGCCTTGGAAATGCGTTGGCTGGAGCTTTCGGAGCAGAAAGGGGATTGAGCGGTCGTATCGCTGGCCTTATTTCCGCAGCACGCCCCGCAGCACCCACCCCGCCGCACCTGCGAGCAGGACGACGATCCCCATCCAGAACCCGCGCAAGGGCGGATCGGCCGAAAGCTTCGACCGCTCCTGGGTATTTGCTTCCACTTTTTGTATGGAAAATGTCTCTCCGGTGCTTTCCCGGCGGAGGGATTGCTGCGACGAATCCCGTTGCTGGAGGAGGTAGCGACGGACGGTCTCCCGCAGGGTGCGCCCCAAGGTGTCTTTCTCGCGGGTGGTTTCGTCGATGCGCAGGCGAAACACCCCTCCGTAGCGTGTGTGCGTGAGGGTAAGGAGCGAGTCCTTCCGCAGGCTTTCCACCTCCAAACGGGCGGTTTGCTGGCGGTGAAGCGTTTCTTTTTTTGCGCGGCAGCCGGTGGCGGCCAGGGCGAGGATCAAGAGGAGAAATACTTGGGGTGTTTTCATGCTTTTTCGGTTTTGACGCCCTCCGGCTGGCTTTGGGGAATTTCCCGGGTGGGGCAGGCGGTGTTGGTGCAGCAGAGGCGGTCGCTGCGGCGACGCATCAGTTGGACTTCCAGTTCGATGTTGTACAGTTTTCGGGACAACTCGTTGATGCGGGCGCGTTTGGCGTTGAGGTCGTCCTGCATTTTGTCCATCTCGGCGTAGGCTTCGCGCAGGCTGTCCTTGAGAAAGAGGATCTGCTCGCGCGAGGCGGCGGCCAGACGCGCCGAGTTTTCGATCCGGGTGGATTCCACGTCCTCCCTCCGGCGGAAAAGGGCGGAGAAGACCACCGGGGCGAGTTCCCGCAGTCCCAGCACGCCTACCAGCGAGAGGAGGAATTGTCCCCAGCTGAGGTTGTCCTGTGTCATGTTCTTTGAAGAAAAGAATGTTTTACTTACAAATATAATAATCTAAAAGGAAATATCAAAGTGCTGTTCAAAAAATAGCGGGAATATTTGTGGGGACGGGCAATTCTGCGTAATATTGCGGAATGAATGTTCATTCGTGCTAAAGGCTTATGAGTCAGAAGACGGTAAGGGGAGACAAGTACAAAGCAATCCTGGACAGTACGCTGTTTCTGGTATCCACCTACGGATTCCACGGCACCTCGATGGCCATGATCGCCGAGGATGCCGGGATCGGGGCGGGGACGATCTACCGTTACTTCAAGAGCAAGGACGACCTGATCTTTACCCTCATGCAGGAGATCCAGGAAAAGGTCATTCAGGCCATGCTGTGCGGCTACGACGAGGCGATGCCCTACCGGGAGCGCTTCGAGCTCATGTGGCTCAACATGACGCACTACTACATCCACCATCCGGACGAGTTCCAGTATGCCGAGCAGCACCGTCATTCGGGCTACATGCAGCACCTGGTGCGCGTGTCGGGACTGCGGATCCTCAGCCCGGTGCTCCGTTTCTTCATCGAGGGGAAAAAGAAGAAGCTGATCAAGGACCTGCCCTTGTACACCATCATCGCCGTTTCGCGCGGTCCGATCATCGAGATGGCCAAACTGCACATCGACCACAACCAACAATTGACCGAAAACCGTATCCGTCAAGCGTGCCATGCTTGTTGGGATGCTTTGCGTTATACGGGAGAAGAAGACAATCAAGAATAAAGCGATCCAACAAATCATCATGGAAAAACATCTTAACACGGTCATCGCCGGTTCGGGCTGTTACCTGCCGCCCCGGGTGGTGAAAAACGATCATTTCCTCTCGACCGAGTTTTACGATACGGACGGGAAACGCATCGAACGCACCAACGAGGATATCGTTGAAAAATTCCGGGAACTGGTCGGCATTACCGAACGCCGCTATGTGGAAGACGGGGTGAACAACTCCGATATGGCTGCCGAGGCTGCCCGCCGGGCGATCGAGTCCTGGGGAGGCGATCCGGAGACCCTCGATTATGTGATCGTGGCGCACAACTACGCCGATATTCCCGAGACGACCTATTGCAGCGAAATGGTCCCCTCGGTCAGTGCGCGGGTCAAACACAAACTGGGCATCAAGAACCGTCAGTGCATCCCTTACGACATGATCTTCGGTTGCCCCGGGTGGTTGCAGGGAGTGATCCTGGCGCACCATCTGATACAGGCTCGTCTGGCTCGCAACATTTTGGTGGTGGGCAGCGATACGCTTTCCCGCATCTGCGACCCGCACGACCGCGACCAGATGATCTTTTCGGACGGTGCCGGAGCGGTGGTGCTCACGGCAGTGGAATCCGACAAGAAATTCGGGGTGCTTTCCACCGCAACCCTTTCCGATACGGGCGAGGAATCCGACTACCTCAAAGGCGGCCCGAGCGTCAATCCGGACTACTCCGGACCGCGTCGTACGGTGATCCGTATGGCTGGCCGCAAGGTGTACGAGTACGTGCTGCGCAATGTCCCCGGGGCGATCAAGTCGGCGCTCGACCAGGCGGGATTGACCCTGGACGAAATGGCCAAGATGATCATCCACCAGGCCAACGAAAAGATGGACGAGGCGGTGTTCATCCGTCTGCGCCGTCTCTATCCGGGCTGCAAGAAGGAGAGCAAGGAGTTCATGCCGATGAGCCTTTCTTTCCTGGGCAATTCCTCGGTGGCCACCATTCCTACCTTGTACGATCTGATCGCCCGCGGGGAGCTTCCCGAGCATCGTTTTCACGCTGACGACAACGTGATCCTCACTTCGGTAGGAGCCGGGATGAGCATCAATGCGGTGATCTACCGTTTTCCGGACAGTTGGAAGTAAGTTTTTTGTTTACATATTGAAAACAGTTGTGTTAAGTGTGCAGGGATCGCGTTTTTCGCGGTCCCTGTTTTGTTTCTGAAAGGAGGAGGCCGGAAGGGAAGAAGAGGCGGATTTAACGTTTTGGAAACATACCCTTAAAAAATACTTAAAAGAAAAGCCGTTATTTAGCACCGTGAACCAAACCGATGCGTAATGAACGACATCTTTCTCTTTCTGATGGTGTTGATGGGGACATTGGCCGTGCTGGACCTCATCGTAGGAGTAAGTAACGACGCGGTCAATTTCCTCGGGTCGGCGGTCGGATCCAGAGCCGCTTCTTTCAAGTTTATTATCGTAGTGGCCTCCGTAGGCATTATTCTCGGCGCGGTATTTTCCAACGGTATGATGGAAATAGCGCGCCGAGGCATTTTTCATCCCGAAATGTTCGTGTTCGAGGAAGTGATCATGATTTATCTGGCGGTGATGATTACCGACGTTATCTTGTTGGATGTCTTCAATACCTTGGGATTGCCGACCTCCACAACCGTGTCGATGGTATTCGAACTGCTGGGAGCTTCGGTAGCCATGTCAATGTTCAAGGTGGTCGGGGCGGAAGACGTTCCCTCGTTCCTTACCTTTATGGGAGATTTGCCCACTTTGGGTGATTATATCAACTATGAGAAAACTATCCCGATGATTACGGGAATATTTGCTGTGGTGATTATCGCCTTTGTCGCAGGAGTGGTGATACAGTGGCTGGTTCGTTTTATGCTGACGTTCAATTACAGTCAGCGGCTGAAGTATTGGGGAGGTCTGATCGGTGGAGTGGCTCTGACGGCGATCGTGTTTTATTTGTTGCTCAAGGGGGCAAAAGGCACGACCATCATTCCTCCGGCGGCCAAGGCATGGATCGGAACGCATTCGATGCTGTTGATGCTGATATGCTTTGTTTTTTTCACCCTCGTTTCGCAGCTGCTGGTGTCGGTGTTCAAGATCAATATCTTGAAGGTGATCGTGCTTTCCGGAACCTTCGCCCTGGCGATGGCCTTTGCGGGCAATGACTTGGTCAATTTTATTGGTGTTCCGCTGGCTTCTTTTGGAGCGTATGAGGCATACAGCCAAACAGGGGATATCAACATGTACATGGATGTGCTCAATACGGATGTGAAGACGCCGCTGTTTATCCTCATTATCGCAGGCGTGATCATGATGCTGTCCTTGATATTTTCCCGCAAGGCGCACAACGTGCTCAAGACTACGGTCGATCTTTCCCGTTCGGAAAGTGCCGATGAGCGTTTCCGTCCCAATACTATTTCCAAACTGATGGTGCGCGCTTCGGTGTATGTAGGACGAGGACTTACCTATTTGTTGCCCCATCGCATCCGCGAACATATCGAAGGGCGTTTCGACCGTCCGTATGTCAAGGATATCAAACGTCGGGATGTGCCGGCATTCGACTTGGTGCGTGCTTCGGTCAATGTGGTGGTACCGGCCATCATCATTTCGATGGGAACGAACAGCACCCTGCCTTTGAGTACGACCTATACCACCTTCATGGTAGCCATGGGAACTTCGCTGGCCGACCGGGCCTGGGGCTTGGAGAGCGCGGTGTATCGCGTATCGGGCGTAGTGCGGGTGATCCTTGGGTGGTTTGCTACGGCGCTCATTGCTTTCCTTTCGGCGGCCTCGTTGGCGCTGCTGCTCAAGGTGATCGGTGTCAAGGCCATCATACCCATCATCATCGTGGCGGGCATGACGGTCGTCGCCGTGAAACTGTTCAAGAAACTGGCCCGCAAGACTGCTCCGGAGGTTTCGATGGACATGCAGGTAGAGTATCCCAGCGCGGCAGCTGCCGAGCGGGCTTTCGATATGAAGATCTCCGACGTGATGATCGATTCGATGCGTCTGACCGACCAGGTGATCAAGGGCTTGTTCATGCACAGCCGTTCGGTGCTCTCCAATGCACAGAAAGCATCCTTCCGTCTGGAAGAAAACGTCAAGAAACTGCGTTTTTCGACCTTCTATATGATCCGCTCTTCGGAAGATATCAACGGTCCCCATGCGGCATATTACGTCAAGAGTCTCTCGTATCTGGTAGCGCTGACCGAATCGGTGTCGGTGATTGCATCTTCGGCTTTCGAGCACCTGGACAATAACCACAAACCGCTGATCCAGTACCGCAAGGAGACTTTGGTAACCATCGGGAAACGGTTGGATACCCTCTTCGGCGAGATGACCGATGCGATCCGCGAGAACGATTATAGCCAGGTGATTGCTCTGCGGGAGATAATCCTTTCCCTGAGCGATGACATCGACCGGATCATGGCCAAGGAAGCCGACCGGATCGGGGAAAACAAGGAGTTCTCCCGCCGCAATACCAACCTTTATTTCGGTATGCTGTTCGAAGTCAAGCGCGTGCTGTACGCTCTTTCGGGTTTTGCCGCGCTTTTCGACAAGACCCATAAATTGCACGAAGAGGACGAAGCACCTCGGTCGTAGCAGTGGGGTATTTGAGCGTTTTAAGACAAGTCGCCCGGGCGGGGTGTTTCCCCGCCCGGGCGACTTTTTTCCCGGGGAAAGAGGCTTTGTCCGTATGGGAAGACGCAGGGTGGGGCGGTCGGCTTAAAAATTAGAGCGGGGTCTGATAAAATCTTTCCATTTTTGCATAACTTTGCCAATGCTATAATCGTGTAATAACCCAAAGCAAGATGAAGTTTCCTACTCCGAAAACACTCTCGGAAATCGCCGCGATGATAGGGGCTGAAAAATACGTAGGCCCGGCGGATTTTCCGGTGACGGGGATAAATGAGATACACAGCGTTACCCACGGCGATATAGTTTTTGTCGATCATCCTAAGTATTACGACAAGGCGCTGCGCAGTGCCGCTTCGGTGGTGCTCATCGACAAGGATGTGGAATGCCCCCAGGGAAAGGCCTTGATCATTACCGACGATCCGTTCCGCGATTTCAACAAGATAACCCGTGCGTTTTGTCCTTTTGTCCCGGCGACGGCCATGATCGCTCCCGACGCCAAGATCGGGCAGGGGACCGTAATCCAACCCGGAGTGTTTATCGGGAACGATGTGGAGATCGGCCGGGATTGCGTGCTGCATGCCGGAGTGATCATTTGCGACGGTACGCGTATCGGCGATCGGGTCATCATCAATCCGGGCGCTGTCATCGGCGGCGACGCGTTTTACTACAAACACCGTCCCCAGGGGTACGACCGCTTGCTCTCCAGCGGAAACGTCGTGATCCGGGACGATGTGGAGATCGGCTCGGCCTGTACCATCGACCGGGGCGTGTCCGCCCCTACGACCATCGGCGAGGGGACCAAGATCGACAACCATGTACACATCGGCCACGATACGGTCATCGGCAAGGAATGCCTGATCGCAGCCCAGTGCGGTATCGCCGGGTGCAACATCATCGAAGACAAGGTAACGATCTGGGGACAGGTCGGCATGACTTCGGGGATTACCATCGGATCGGGCGCCGTTATCCTGGCGCAGTCCGGCGTTTCGAAGTCCCTCGAAGGCGGGAAGACGTACTTCGGTTATCCGGCCGAAGAAGCTGAAAAGTTGTACAAACGCGAGGCTTTCTTCCGTCTGCTTCCTGCCTTGTTGAAGAAGAAAGGTTTCTAAATCCGGTATTTGCGGCCGGAGGCTTATCATGCTCAAATTCAACGACGATTATTTTACGCGGGTCGTCCCGCAGACGCTCTCCGAAGAACTTTACTACTGGGAGGATGTCGTTCGGGTGGCGTATTACATCCACCTGCAGTGGGGGTACGACAATCGTCAGCACCGGCAAACGTACTTGGTGGTGCAGCATGCCTGCGGGGAATACCTGAAGATACCCAAGGAGAGCGAGGACTGGAAGCCGTTCGAAGACAACATGGACAAATACCTGTCGATCCAGGTAAAGGTGAAAGACCGGAAGAAACTCCTGGAAAACAATCCTCCGTTGGAGTCGTTGATCGACCTTTATGTGAAAGGTTGATGCTTTCCGCGTTTGCTGCGCAAGAGGAAGGGAAACAGCGTGGCGGGCAGGATGATATGGAATGCCCCGGACCTTTGTTAACTGCGAAAACTTCGTTTTCGCCTTGCCGCTGCGCTCGCCTTTGCGTATATTTGCCCCTCGAAAACAAACAAATATCATAAACAAAACCAAAGATAATGCAAAACAAAGGCCCCATTCGCTTGTTCCTCATTATTTTGGGGATCGTATGCGTGTACCAGTTGTTTTTTACATGGAAGGCCAAAAGCGTCGATCGGATTGCCGAGGAGTATGCCGTCGCACAGGCGGACAAGGTGGATTATCCCACCACTTCGGCTCGGGATTCTGCCGTGAAAAAGATGCGGCAGTACTATTTCGATTCGACGGCGAGCGACCCGGTGATCAACCTCGGGATCGGTTCGTGGCGTCCTATCCAGTATACTTATTCGGAGATCAAGGACAATGAGCTCAAGTTGGGCCTCGACTTGCAGGGCGGCGTGAGCGTCATCCTGGAGGTATCGGTCGAGGATGTGGTCAAAGGCTTGGCCAACAATACGACCGATCCGACCTTTAACAAGGCTCTGATCGCTGCCCGGGAGCAAAGCGGAGGCAAAGAGGATTTCGTTACCGTATTTTTCCGCAAGTTCGACGAGATCGCCAAAGCCGATGGCAGCGGAGTAACGCTCTCCTCGCCGCAGATCTTCGGCAGTCTGGCTTCGGCTACCGGCGGAGCAAAATTGACCGATGACCAGGTAAAGGAAATCGTCCGCAAGGAAGTGGACGGGGCTGTCGATCGCGCCTATAAGATCCTTCGTACCCGTATCGACAAGTTCGGCGTATCGTCGCCCACGATCCAGCGTTTGCCCGGCACCGACCAGATTTCGGTGGAATTGGCCGGTGTGTCCGATGCCGAGCGTGTGCGCAAGCTCCTTCAGTCGTCTGCCGCACTGGAATTCTGGACGGTTTATACTCCGGAGGAGGTCGCTCCGTTTTTGATCGATCTCAATGCCCGCCTGAAAGAAGTCAACGACCTCAAAGCCAAGGTGCAGCAGGAAGAAGCGCCGGCAAAACAGGTAGCTGGGGAAAACTCGGCAGAGGACTTGTTGGCCGAGCCTTCCGAAGGGAACAAGATCACCAAGGGAAGTGCCGATTCGCTCAAGGCCGCCGCAGAGAAACTGCTCGAGCAGGCCGATCAGGCCATTGCCCAGGCCAGCGGAGATTCGGTTCGCCGTGGGGAAAATCCTCTCTTCGATGTGCTCTATCCGGTTCAGCAGGGAGTAGCCATCATCGCTTATGTTCCCATCAAGGATACGACGGTAGTCAACAAATATCTCGCTTCGGCTCCGGACCTGCTCATCCGTCATGGAATGCAGCATGTTCAGTTCATGTGGGGCAACAAGCCTCCGGTACAGGACAAGACGGTGATGGAACTCTATGCCATCCGTTCCAATTCCAAGGGCGAGCCCATCCTTTCCGGTGACGTGATCAGCGATGCGTCCCAGGGCTATGACCAGCGTAGCCGGCCGTGTGTCAACATGGTCATGGATGCTACCGGTGCCGACCGTTGGGCCAAACTTACGGGCGACAACATCGGCAAAGCCATTGCCATCGTGCTTGACGGAACGGTTTATTCCGCTCCTACCGTGCAGGGTGCTATCCCCGGCGGACGTTCCGAGATCACCGGTCAGTTTGACGTCAAGGAAGCACAAGATTTGGCCAACATCCTTAAGGCCGGCCGTCTGCCTGCTCCTACGCACATCATTCAGTCGGAGGTAGTCGGACCTTCGTTGGGTCGTGAAGCGATCGAATCGAGCATGATTTCGTTCATCATCGCCTTTATCGCGGTGCTGGCTTGGATGATCTTCTTCTACAACCGTTCGGGTTTCTACGCCGACATCGCTCTGTTTGTCAATATCCTGTTCATCTTCGGTATATTGGCTTCGCTGGGTGCTACGCTGACCCTGCCGGGATTTGCCGGTATCATCCTGACTATCGGTATGGCGGTGGATGCCAACGTAATCATCAACGAACGTATCAAGGAGGAACTCCGCGCCGGAAAGACCGGCAAACAGGCCGTAGCCGATGGTTACAAGCATGCTTTGCCTTCGATCATCGACTCGCAGTCCACCACGTTCCTCACCAGCCTTATCCTGTTCATCTTCGGTAAGGGGCCGATCCAGGGATTTGCCACCACGATGATGATCGGTATCATCACTTCGGTGATCACTTCGATCTTTATCTCGCGCATGCTCATCGACCGTGACGTGAAGCGCGGGCGTCCTTTGCGCGTATACACTTCGCTGTCCAAGAACTTCTTTGCCAACACGAACTTCCAGTTCATCCAGAAGAAGAACCTGTTCTATGGCGTGTCTCTCGTCCTGATCGTGGTGTCTTTCCTGGCTATGGGTATTCGTGGGTTTGACAAGAGCATCGACTTTGTAGGAGGACGCACCTATACCGTTCGTTTCGACCAGCCGGTGGTAACGGCCGAGGTAGCCAAGAGCCTGCAGGAGGTACTGGTCGAGGATGGTCAGCACGAATTGCCGGAGGTGAAGACGTTCGGTACCGACCGTCAGGTGAAGATCTCCACCAAGTTCATGAGCCAGAAGACGGGGCACGATGTGGACGACATGGTCGACCGTACGATGTACGAAGGCTTGAAGAAATTCTTCCCCGAGGGCTTTACCTACGAAGAGTTTACCAGTGGTAGCGGACTGGGTATCATGGAGGCCAATGTGGTAGGTCCGACGATGGCGGACGATATCAAGACCTCCACCGTATGGGCTTTGGTATTCTCCCTGGCCGGTATCTTCCTCTACATTCTGTTTCGTTTCCGCAAGTGGCAGTATTCGGCCGGATGTGTGGCCGCTTCTATCCACAATGTGGTGATCGTTTGTGGAGCATTTGCTCTCCTGCACGGGGTATTGCCCTTCTCGATGCAGATCGACCAGACTTTTGTGGCTGCTATCCTGACGGTGATCGGTTATGCGCTCAATGACAACGTGATCGTCTTTGACCGTATTCGCGAAGAGATCCGCAACAATCCGCGCAAGGATGTCGATATGTTGGCCAATACGGCTATCAACAAGACCCTGAGCCGTACGATCAATACTTCGCTCACCACGTTCCTGGTGG
>DVLY01000046.1 GCA_018715295.1 Candidatus Merdimorpha stercoravium
TTGAAGCTATCTATCCAAAATCACCAAAAGGTATGAAAATAGAAGTAGAAAAAGCGGAGAAATCCCGCATCGATGAAGTAAATTTCGACAATATGCCTTTCGGCCGCTACATGAGCGACCATATGTTCATCTGCCAATACAAGGACGGGGCTTGGCAAAACCCCCGCATCGTCCCCTACCGTCCGTTGGAACTGGCACCTTCGTGCAAGGTATTCCACTACGGGCAGGCCATCTTCGAAGGGATGAAAGCCTTCAAGGATGCCGACGGACGCGTATTCCTGTTCCGCCCCTCGGACAACCAGGAACGCTTCAACAAATCGGCCGTGCGCATGAACATGCCGGAATTCCCGGCCGGGACGTTCCACGAAGCCATTCAAATGCTGCTCAAACTGGACCGCGACTGGATTCCCCAGGGCTTGGGCAAATCGTACTACATCCGCCCGTTCATGATCGCTTCTGAACCGGCGCTCAACGCCGTGCCGTCCAAGGAATACCTGATGCTGATCATCGGCGGACCGGTGGACACCATTTTCCACGGCGAAGTAAAAGTAAAAATCGCCGACCACTTCTCCCGCGCAGCCAACGGAGGAACGGGCTTTGCCAAATGCGCCGGCAACTACGGCGGACAGTTCTACCCCTCGACCCTGGCTTCGGAGGAAGGCTACCAGAGCGTCATCTGGACCGATGACGCCACCCACCAGTTCCTCGAGGAAGCCGGACAGATGAACTTCATGCTGCGCATCGGCGACACGTTGCACACCGCCCCGGTGAGCGAACGCCTGCTGGACGGCATCACGCGCCGCAGCATCCTGCAACTGGCGCAGGACATGGGCATCAAGGCCGAAGTCAGCCCCATCTCGGTGCAGCAGGTACTCGATGCTGCCGACAAGGGCGAACTCAAGGAAGCTTTCGGCTGCGGGACAGCTGCCGTGATCAGCCCCATCTGCGGACTGGGCTACAAGGACCGATACATGCCCCTGCCGGAACTCTCGGCCGAGGAGTCCTTCGGCGAGCGGCTTCGTCAGCGCATCTTCGACATCCAATACAACCGCACTTCCGACCCCTACGGCTGGCGCGTGGAAGTCAAATAAGCGCTTTGCCCTCGACAGCCGGGACCAAGCGAGTGCAAAAAAAGGAGGGAATCCGAAATTCGGATTCCCTCCTTTTTTTGCACTCGCCGAAAATGATTACATTTGAACTTTCACCGGAAAAAGTTTGTCCGGTAAGGATTCATGCGCGGGGCGCATGCGCCCCGCGCTTTTTTTCATGAAAAAAAGCCGACCATGCGCATAAAACAGGAATACGACCTCCGGGAGATCGCCGGAGAGTACATCGTGGTGATCCAGGGACAACTGGACGCGGACATGACCCGCGTGATCGCCCTGAACGAGAGCGGAGCCTGGTTGTGGGAGGAGCTCTCCGGAAAAGACTTCTCGCCGCAACAGGCCGCCGAGTTGCTTTGCAGTCGTTACGAGGTAGAGGCCGACACCGCCTTAAGCGACGCTGAAAAATGGATCGAAACCCTCGAAAAATGCGGAGCGATCGAAGCCTGAACCCTGCCACGGAGATGCTCCTGGCCCTGGTGCGGAACGCGCTGTGGGGCGAGCCGCTTGCAGCCGACACTTTTTCACGCGCCACCGACCCGCAATGGGCGCAAGTGGTTCGCCTGGCTTCCCGGGGCGGAGTAACGGCACTGGCCTTCGAGGGCGTCCTGCAACTGCCCGAGGCGTTGCGCCCGCCGCGAAACCTGCTGCTGGGCTGGGGGGTGAACGCTCAGCGCCTGGCCGAACGGTACCGCCGGCAGGAAGCGACCGTGGGCAAACTGGCCGCACAGTTGAGCGAACGGGGGATTCGCACCCTGGTGCTCAAAGGGTTGGGTACATCGCTTTACTACCCGCGTCCCCACCTGCGGGAATGCGGCGACATCGACGTTTGGCTGTTCGGGCAATGGGAGGAAGGCAACCGCTTTGCCTGCGAAAACGGCTGGGAACTCGACGAGCGCAGCGAGAAACACACGACTTTCGTCTTTGAAAATATCCTGGTGGAAAACCACCGAACGCTGCTCGACGAAGCGCTCTACACGATGGACCGCCGTCTGGACCGGACGCTGGAGGCCATGCTGCAGCAGACCCCCTGCCGGGAAACTGTTCTGGAGGGATGTTCCGTGTACTTCCCCCCGGCCGATTTCGACGCGCTGTTCCTGATCCGCCATGCGGCGATGCACTTCACTTCGGGGATCTCCCTGCGGCATCTGGCGGATTGGGCCTGCTTCCTGCGCGCCCAGGGCGACCGGATAGACCGCAGCGCTTTCCTACGGTGCCTCAAGGAGGAACGCTTGGAGCGTTTCGCGGGGGCTTTGACGGCCTGCGCGTGCCTTTGGCTGGGGCTGCCCCAAACGTATGCCCCGATGCCGATCGCTCCCCACCGCAAGGATGCCCGCCGGATGTTCCCGGTGCTGCTGTCCGAAAAAAAGACCTGTCAGAGCAGCCAGCCGCTGGCCGTCCTCGGATTCAAAACCCGCCGATTCGTCTCCGAACAATGGCGTTACCGGATGGTGTACGGACGCTTCAGTTTTCCCTACCGGGTACTGCTGTCCGTAAAAAGCCATTGGAAGCGTCCCGACACGATCTTCTCGACGACCTATCCCCCGAAAAAGAAATGACCTGCGATCCCTCTACCTCCGAACTCCTCCCCTCGAAAAGCGAGCGGATCGTGCTGCGCGTCGCCGGACTTCCCTTTGCGGTGCAGGGGGCAGGGCTCATCGCTACACTGCGCACTTTGGGCGGATTCCGTCCTTTCGTACAACCGGAGAAGGTGTATGCGGCGGACGACTGGCTCTTCCGTTTTCAGGAAGGGACGGAACAGGGGAAAGACCTTCCGGGCCTCCCGCTCCACCGCTTTCAGACCGAGGGGATCGACTGCACGTTTTCGCGCCGGGGCGAGGGATACGCCTTTTCGATGAGCGGCGGGGTGGGTTCTTCCGGCGAGTGCGGCTGGGTGTTTTCCCCAGCGGAAAAGAAGGCCCTGGCATGGGGAGAGGCGGATCGGACGAGGCTGCGCTTTTCGCTGTGGATGGCCTTCGGGACGGCCGCCCTGTCCCGAGGGGTGGCGGCGCTGCATGCTTCGGCGGTTTGCACGCAGGGAAAAGCGGTGCTGGTGCTGGGCGAGTCGGGTACGGGAAAAAGCACGCATACCCGCCTGTGGAGGGAATACATTCCGGGGGCGGAACTGCTCAACGACGACAGCCCTTTTCTGGAAGCCTCCGAAGAAGGGGTGCGGGTTTGGGGTTCGCCCTGGAGCGGGAAGACGCCCTGCTACCGCGACCTGGCTTTCCCCGTGGCGGGGATCGTGCGGTTGGTACAGGCCCCGCACAACCGGATTCGCCGTCTTTCGACCCTCGAGGCGGTCGGGGCGCTGCTGCCGTCCTTTCCTCCGTCCTTTGCCTACGACCGGGCGGCTAAAGACCGGGTGCTGACCTTGATCTCCCATACGCTGATGCGCGTGCCGGTATTCCGCCTGGAGTGCCGGGCGGACGAGGAGGCGGCGCGTGTTTGCTACGGGGAAATATTCGGAAACGGGCTGCGATGAAAACCTTGGACAACGAGACCTACTTCCTGCTGGTGCGCCAGATGCTCGCCCAGGGGAAAACCGTCCTGCTGCGGGTACGGGGAGAGAGCATGACGCCTTTCTTTCCGCAGGGGTGCGAGATCCGCCTGCGTCCGGCCGAGGGAAAAGACCTGCGGCGCGGGACGCCGGTGCTGGCGCAAACCCGGGAGGGGATATACGTTTTCCACCGCATCGTACGCGTCTACCCGGAAAAAATCGTGTTGCAGGGAGACGGCAACCTGCATGGATACGAAGAGACGACTTCCGAACAGGTATTCGGGGCGGTGGATTGCGGCGGGAGGGCGCGGTGCAAGGCGCTGCTTTGGATTTGGGCCAGACCGCTGCGGCGTTACCTGCTGGGGATTTGGCGGAGGGCTTCCCGGTGGCGAAAGGAACGTTCCGAGGGGGATGCCCAGCGCTGAGCGTCGGCAAACGAGTCTCCCCAAGCGCAAAGCGGCGGCCCTGTGGGCCGCCGCTTTGCGCTTGGGGAGACTCGTTTGCCCGCCCTACTTGGCCTGGCAACCGCAGGGGCACGCCGGGGATTCCCCCGCAGCCTTGGCCCGATAATAGGCCTGCGCCTGAGCGTACAGTCCTTCGACCGCCGCCCAATTGATAACCTGGAAGAACTCCGCCGCATAGTCGGCACGGCGGTTCTGGTACTTCAGGTAGTAGGCGTGTTCCCACACATCGACCAGGAGGATGGGGAAGCCCCGCTGCACCCCGCCTATCTTCATCATGGGGTGATCCTGATTGGGAGTAGAAATGACGGCCAGGTTGCCCGACGGCTCGACAATGAGCCACGCCCAACCCGAACCGAACTGTCCGGTAGCCGCCGCGATGAACTTGTCCCGGAAAGCCTCGAACGAACCGAATGCGCGGTCGATGGCCTCGGCAAGATCGCCCGTGGGCCGGGGAGCCGTACCGACCGGGCCGATGACCTGCCAATAGAGGTTGTGATTGACGTATCCGCCGGCGTTGTTGCGCAGGGCCGGGGGGTAGTTGTCCACTTCGAGGAATATTTCCCCGAGGGTCTTGCCCTCCAGCGGAGTGCCTTTGAGGGCGTTGTTGAAATTGGCCGTATAGGTGGCGTGGTGCTTGTCGTGGTGCAGGTGCATGGTCTGCTCGTCGATGTACGGCTCGAGAGCATCGTACGCATACGAAAGAGGGGGTAATTCGAACATAGTGTGTCTGGTTTTTAGGATTGATGAATGTATTTGTTCTTCATAACGAAGTAAATGTACACAGAAAAGGCGGGAAGCGCAAGTACTTCCCGCCTTTTCTGTATCGATTTTCTCGATCGCGGTATCGGGATCAGAAGAGCGAGGTCTGCCCCCCGTCGCCCACCTGCTCGGAAGCATCCTCGGGGAGAGGGGCTCCACTACCCTCCCCGTCGGATTCGGGAAGGTCGGCCGGAGAAAGTTCTTCGGGAGATGATACCTGTCCGTCTTGCAGATCGTCCGCCGTTTCTTCAAGACGGTCGTCGAGTTCATCGGCTTCTTCCTCCTCGTCCTCTTCCGGCTCTTGATAAGGCAAGGAGGGCAATGGGGTGATGGCCTTGACCTTGTCGGGGGAGAGTTGGTTGCCCTGGGCACGGATGCCCTTGACGGCAATGAACTCGGCCAATTCCACCCGGAGGTTTTCCCGGGGCGGAACGCCTTTCTCCCGGGCGAAGCTCACCGAAATCACGGGCAAGACATCCGTCGATACGAAAGCCAGGTGCGAGCCTTTGGCCTGCGAGATGACCGTTTCGGGTTTTTGCGAGCGGTCGATCAGGAAGCGTTTGACGTAGTATTTCTTTTTCTCCCCGTCGTAATACACCATCGAGACCGGATGGCGGGGATTCCACTTTTCGATCACGGGCGAATCGGGCTCGAAATGCGTGGCCAGGTCGTAGGAAAGCAAACGGACTTCGCCCCCGCGGGTGATCTCCAGGATGCGGTCGTCGCCATGGAACTTGCCCAGGGAACGCCCGCGCCCTTCGTCGTTGAGGCGCATGACGGCTTCGTCGAGCCAGATCTCGCGCGCAGAAAGCGTCGAGACGCCTTTCTCGGCCAGTTCGACCCGGCGGACAGGATATTTGGTCACCAAGTTGCCTTTGACCAACTGCCCCTTGACGGCCAGGTCGGCGAAATCGATCTCGAATTTCGTCTTGCGGAGTTTGGCCTGGGAACGCAGAAAGACGTTTACCTTTTCGGCCTCGCCGTTGGGATTGACCGAGAGGTACAGGATCTGCGAACCTTTCTTGCCCTGGGCGTACACCTTGTCGCGGGTTACGGCCGTAACGGCGAAACGTTTCATGTACGACCAACCGGAGGCTCCGTCGCGGTAGATAAGGTTGTAGATGGTGCGCTTGTCCTTCTTTTTCCACACCCCGGCATAGACGATGTCCTTGCCGACAAAACTCTTGGGCTGGATCTTCTGCACGGTAAAGGTGCCGTCCTTGAGAAAGACGATCATGTCGTCGATGTCCGAGCAGTCGCACACGTACTCGCCTTCGCCCTTCTTCAAGCCGTAGCCCACGAACCCTCCGGCGCGGTCCACGTACAGTTTGGTGTTCTGGATGGCAACCTTGGCGGCCTCGATGTTGTCGAAGGTGCGCAACTCGGTGCGCCGCTGGCGGTTTTGCCCGTATTTCTTTTTCAGGTTGCGGAAGTACTCCACGGCGGTACGCACCATGTGGGCCAACTGATCGGTAACCCGGGCGATCTGCGCTTCGAGATCGGCTATGAGGCGGTCGGCCCGTTCGGCATCGTGGCGGGTGATGCGGCGCATGCGGATTTCGAGCAGGCGCTGGAGGTCTTCGTCGGTGATGGGCGCCAGCAGACGCGGTTCGAAGGGTTTGAGCTTTTCCCGGGTCAGTTCGATGGCCTGCTCGTAGGTCAGGTTGTCAAACAGTTTGTAGATGCGCTGTTCGATAAACAGTTTTTCCAGCGAAGCGGCCTGCCACTGGCCGCGGAGTTCGTCCAGCTGGACCTGCAGTTCCTGGCGAAGCATCTCGAGGGTGCGTTCGGTGGAATAGCGCAATACGTCCGAAACGCCGAGAAAAGCCGGTTTGTCCTCGCGGATGACGCAGCAGATGGGCGAAACGGACACTTCGCAGTCGGTAAAGGCATACAGGGCGTCGATGGTCTTGTCGGGCGAGATACCGGGGGCCAGACGGATGAGGATTTCGACCTTTTCCGCCGTATTGTCGTCGATGCTCTTGATCTTGATCTTGCCCTTTTCGTTGGCCTTGAGGATGGAGTCGATGAGCGAAGAAGTGGTCGTCCCGTAAGGGATCTCGTCCACCACGAGGGTCGAGCGGTCCGCCTGGCGAATACGGGCACGCACCCGCACGCGTCCGCCGCGCTTGCCGTCGTTGTACCCCGATACGTCGGCGATGCCCCCGGTGGGAAAATCGGGATAGAGGTCGAACGGACGGTCTTCCAGCACGGCGATCGAGGCGTCGATCAGTTCGCAGAAATTGTGCGGAAGGATCTTGGTGGACAGGCCGACGGCGATGCCCTCCACGCCCTGCGCCAAGAGCAGGGGGAACTTCATCGGGAAAAAGATCGGTTCCTGGTTGCGGCCGTCGTAGGAGGTCTGCCATTTGGTGATCTTGGGATTGAAGACGGTCTCCAGGGCAAATTTCGACAGACGGGCTTCGATGTAACGTCCGGCGGCGGCGCTGTCTCCGGTGAGGATGTTTCCCCAGTTGCCCTGGGTGTCGATCAGGAGTTCCTTTTGCCCGAGCTGCACCAGCGCGTCCTTGATCGAGGCGTCGCCGTGCGGGTGGTACTTCATGGTATTGCCCACGATGTTGGCCACCTTGTTGTAGCGTCCGTCCTCCATCTCGCGCATGGAATGGATGATGCGGCGCTGAACGGGTTTGAAACCGTCGTTGATCTCCGGTACGGCCCGTTCGAGGATGACGTACGAGGCGTAGTCGAGAAACCAGTTCTCGAACATGCCGTCCACTTTGACCAGGCGTTCGGAGTCCCGGGGGGCGGATTCCCCGGTGGGGGTTGCGGTATTTTCCTGTTCGTTTTCGTTCATTTCGTATGTTTTCCCGTCCTTTGTTCTTCTGTTTGTTGCTTAAAGAGCGTTTCGAAGCTGCTTCATCGCTCAATCTTCCTGCCGGGCCTCTCCCGAGCGGGCGGCGGGCGGTACGAGGTCCAACTCTTCGAGCGAAATACCGTCCTGCTCTACACGCAGGTTGGAAACGATGAAGTCCTGACGCTCCTGGGTGTTCTTGCCTACGTAAAATTCGAGCAGCGAGGGGATGGACATGTCCTTTCCGATGAGCACCGGTTCCAGGCGGATGTCGCGTCCGATAAATCCGGAAAACTCCTCGGGGGATATCTCGCCCAGACCTTTGAAGCGGGTGATCTCCGGGTTGCCCTTCAGTTTGTCCAGCGCGGCGCGTTTTTCGGCTTCGCTGTAACAATAGATGGTCTCCTTCTTGTTGCGCACGCGGAACAGCGGTGTCTGAAGGATGTACAGATGCCCTTCGCGGATGACCTCCGGGAAAAACTGGAGGAAGAAGGCTATGAGAAGGATCCGGATGTGCATCCCGTCCACATCGGCATCGGTGGCGATGATGATGTTGTTGTAGCGCAGGTTCTCGGTGCCTTCCTCGATGTTCAGGGCGGCCTGGAGCAGGTTGAATTCCTCGTTTTCGTACACCACCCGCTTGCTCATGCCGTAGCAGTTCAGCGGTTTCCCGCGCAGGGAAAAGACCGCCTGGGTATTTACGTCGCGGGCTTTGGTGATCGAACCGCTGGCCGAATCGCCCTCGGTGATAAAGATGGAGGACTCCAAACGGCGTTCGTCCTTCATGTCCCCGCGGTGCGTACGGCAATCGCGGAGCTTGCGGTTGTGCAGGCTTATCTTCTTGGCGCGTTCCTTGGCGATCTTGCGGATGCCGGAGAGTTCCTTGCGTTCCTTTTCGGCTTCCTGGATCTTCCGCAGCATGGCCGCAGCCGTCTCGGGATTCTTGTGCAGGTAGTTGTCCAGTTCGCGGGTGATGAAATCCACCACGTACGAACGGATGGTCGGTTTCTCGCCGCCCATCTCGGAGGAGACCAGGCGCGTCTTGGTCTGGTCGCCGAAGGAAGGCTCCATCACCTTGACGCTGATGGCGGCCACGAGCGATTTGCGCACGTCGGCCGGTTCGAAGGGCTTGCCCCAGAAATCGCGGGCCACCTTGACGATCGCTTCCCGGAAAGCAGCCAGGTGCGTCCCTCCCAGAGGGGTGTACTGCCCGTTGACGAACGACCAGACGTCCTCGCTGTAATGCGAGGCGGAATGGGTGAGCGCCACCTCGATGTCGTCGCCCCGCAGGTGGACGATGGGGTATTCGATGGCCGTATCGATCCGGTCTTCGATCAGGTCCTTCAAGCCGTTCTCCGAGCGGTAAGCCGTCCCGTTGAGCCAGATGGTCAGCCCGGGATTGAGGTAGGTGTAGTTGCGCAGCATGTTCTCCACGTACTCGTACCGGTAACGGTAGGCGGGGAACACGTCGGTATCGGCGCGGAAGGTGATGCGGGTGCCGTTCTTTTCGGCGGTGGGTACGATGGGGTCGTCCTGGTCCAGAATCCCCTGACGGAAAAGGGCGCGCTTGCACTCCTTGTCCCGGAAGGAGACGACCTCGAAACAGGACGAGAGAAAGTTTACGGCTTTGGTCCCCACCCCGTTGAGGCCCACGGCTTTCTTGAAGACGGAGGTATCGTACTTCCCGCCGGTATTCATCACCGAGACGCATTCCACGACCTTGCCCAGGGGGATGCCCCGGCCGTAGTCGCGCACCGTTACGGCGCCGTCCTCGATGGTGATGTCGATGCGCTCGCCCTGCCCCATGACAAATTCGTCGATGGAGTTGTCGATGATCTCCTTGAGCAGGACGTAGATACCGTCGTCCGAGGAGGATCCGTCGCCCAGTTTGCCGATGTACATCCCGGGGCGCAGGCGGACGTGTTCGCGCGGAGAGAGGTTGACGATCTTGTCTTCGGTATAAGCTGCGTTTTGATTTTCAGGCATAAAAACCGTCC
>DVLY01000047.1 GCA_018715295.1 Candidatus Merdimorpha stercoravium
GGAGGACGGGACGGTCGATCCGGCGGAATTACTTGGCCGGCTGGCTGCCGTAACGGGCGGAAGTGAGTTCGCGCGAGATAGCCGAGCGTTCGAAGGTGATCTGGCCGGCTTTGGTGTCGATCACTACCGTGTTTTCGTTGATCTCTACCAGGCGGCCGTGCACACCGCCGATGGTAACCACCCACTGGCCTTTCTGGAGCTCTTCGATGAATTTCTTTTCCTGTTTTTGGCGTTTCTGCTGGGGGCGTATCATCAGGAAGTACATCACTGCGATAAAGACTACCAGCATGATGAGCATACCCATGCCTCCTCCGGCTCCGCCTGCAGCGGCATCGAGAATAATCGAGTTCATCTTGTCGTTTTCTTGGTTTATGTTAATAAAATGGATTTCAATTCTTGATCTCTCCCGTGATGTAGAGCACCTCGCGCCCCTTGCGGGTATTGAGGGTCAGGGTAGCGGACTTGGTAAACCGCCCGAAGCCTTCGCCGTCGAAGGTGATGGTTACCTCGCCATACCGACCGGGCAGCACGGGTTCTTTCGTGTACCGGGAAGAGGTGCAGCCGCAGGAAACGGCCACGTCGAGGATGACCAGGGGGACGCGTCCCGTGTTGCGGAACTTGAAGGTATGGCTCACCGCCTTGCCGCGCTCTATCTTGCCGAAGTCGTACTTGTACGTATCGTTCTCGAAAGCGATCTCCGGGTATTTCTTGGCCTCTTTCGAGGGAGGGGTGTCCTGCGAAGAGCCGCAGCCGGCCATTGCCGGGGCGCAGCCCAGCAGGAGAACCAGTGCGAGGATCAGGATCTTTTTCATGGGTTTTGTTCTATTTTCCGCACATGTCGGATGTCCAAAATTAGGAAAAAATCACATAAGTCCGCGGCCGGATTTGTGAATTTTGCCCTCGGCGTTCAATTCGTCCAGCACCTTGTCCAGGATGCCGTTTACGAAGACCGGGCTTTTGGGCGAGGAGTAGTCCTTGGCCAGTTCGATGTATTCGTTCAGGGTAACTTTGGTGGGAATGCTGGGGAAGGACACGAATTCGGTAACCGCCATTTCCATCAGGATCATGTCCACCAGGGCGATGCGTTCGGGGTCCCAGTTTTCGGCCTTGCGGACGATCAGTTCCCGGTACGAGGGCCCCTCTGAAAGGGATTTATCGAGCAGCTCGACGGCGAACATCCGGTCCGAGGTATCCTTGAACAAGGCCGGGATGGGGAAATCCGGATGGTTTTCCTTGACATCTTCCAGGGTTTTGAGCAGCATCGTGTTGGCTACCGGGAGGTCGGCCGACCAGTCCATGTCGCAGTCTTCGTAAAAGTCGGAAAGGGCGTCATCGGGGGCGATGATCTCGCGGAAGACGAATACCAGAAAGGCTTTGTGCCCGGCGAACGAAGTGTCGGCCGAGTTCATGTAGCGCTCGTACTGCGGAGAGGCTTCGATGGCGCCCAGCAGGTTTTCCACGTATTCGCTGTGGTCGGCCCATAACGAGGCGTACTTCTGGCAGGCGCGGGCGTAAGCGGGGTTTTCCGTCAGCAAGGCCGAGAAGGGGTTCTCGGCAAATTTCCGGTTGGGGGTGCGTTCCTGCGGCGAAGCAAAATGCTTGGCACGGCGGGCTTCCAGCCGGCTTTCCGCCTTGCGGACGATCGCATCCAGCAGCGAAGCCTGAAGGGCGTACAAGTCGTTGATCCGTTCGATACCGGTGAGGAAATTTTTGCGGAACGTATCCGTATCCTGGGGTTCGGACTGTCGGCAGGCGTAGAGAGCCTGCATTACTCTGGCGCGAATGTGTCGTCTGGTCAGCATGGGTCTTGATCGGAAAAGAACTTCGTTTTCGCCGGGCGGGTTTCCCCGGCCGCGACGGGGCAAAGGTAAGACTTTTATCGGTTTGTTCGCGCGCAGCGCACAGGCATTTTCCCGGGCATTTTTCCCGATTTCTCACGGAATGCCTCGATGGGCGTTTGTGTCAGCAGGATCGCTTGGCCGGCAAAATGCCCGGGGAGATTTGGCGCATCGGACATTTATCCCTACTTTTGAACAGCCCGCGGGAAGGAATATTCCCCTGGCGGGACGATACGATGGCAGCAAAAAAGACATTTTCTTCGTGGGAAGCGCTCGGTTCGCTGGTGTACTCGACGGGCGAAGTGGCGCCGCAGGAAGAGGAGCCGCTCGAGCAGGAAACGATCGAACCTTCGCAGCAGCGCCTGACGGTGCGCCGGGATGCTTCCGGCAGAAAAGGCAAGGTGGTAACGTTGGTGGAGGGTTTCCAGGGCGGAGAGGCGGCTTTGGAGGCGCTGGCCGGAGCGCTCAAACGCTACTGCGGCACCGGCGGGTCGGTCAAGGATGCGGCGGTGCTCGTCCAGGGCGATGTGCGGCAAAAGGTCGGCGGGTATCTCAGCGCACAGGGCTACAAGGTGCGGGTGCTGTGAGGCGGACAAGGACAATGGCTGCGGCAAGGCACGGCTGGGAGATCGTGAAAATGTAAAATCGAAAAATACGCAAGGCGATGAGAATAAAAGAATCCGAACTGGTGGTCAATCCCGACGGACGGGTGTACCACCTCAATCTCGCTCCGCAGGAACTGGCCGATCGGGTCATTCTGGTGGGCGATCCCGCTCGCGTGTCCCGTGTGGCGGCCCATTTCGATACGGTGGAGCTGCGGCGGGAAAACCGCGAGATACACAGTTGTACCGGCGTGTACCGGGAAAAGCGTTTTACGGTGCTCTCCACCGGCATGGGCCCGGACAACATCGACATCGTGCTCAACGAACTCGATGCCCTCAAGAACATCGACCTGAACACCCGGGAGATCAATCCGCAGAAGACCTCGCTCGAGATCGTGCGCATCGGCACTTCCGGATCGCTCCAGCGGGATATACCGGTGGACAGCTTCGTGGTGGCGCGGCGGGCCATCGGCTTCGACGGGGTGCTGCACTTCTACCGCAGCCAGGCGGTGCGGCAGCTGGACATCGAGGAGGAGTTCATCCGCCAGACGGCCTGGAATCCGCTGGCCGCCCGCCCGTATGTGGTGGAGGGCAGCGAGGAGCTCTTCTCCCGCCTGCACAGCGAGCAGACCATCGAAGGGTTTACGGCTACGGCGGTGGGCTTTTACGGCCCGCAGGGACGGGAATTGCGCATTCCTCTGGCCGATCCTTCGGCGAACGACAAACTGGAGCGCTTCGCCTATCGGGGCATGCGGCTGACCAACTACGAGATGGAGACGTCGGCCATTTACGGGCTCTCGGCTCTGCTGGGACACCGGGCGTGCTCGACCAACTGCATCGTGGCAGCCCGCACCGAAGGGGTCTTTTCCAAGGACGCCCATGCGGCCGTCGAGCGGCTCATCGCTTACGTATTGGACCGTTTGGCCCGCGATTAATCCCAGCGTGCGGTATCCGGTATGAGAATAGACATCGTATCCTGTGTGCCCGACCTGTTGGCCGGGGCTTTCGAAGAGTCCATCATGAAACGCGCCCGGGACAAGGGCTATCTGGACTTGCACATTCACAATCTGCACGATTATGCGTACGACCGCTACCGCCGTACGGACGACTATCCTTTCGGCGGCGGCGCGGGGATGGTGATGATGGCCGAGCCGATCGACCGCTGCCTCTCGGCCCTGAAAGCCGAGCGGCATTACGACGAGGTGATCTACATGACCCCCGACGGGGTGCAGTGGGACCAGGCGCAGGCCAATGCGTATTCCCTGAAAGAAAACCTGATCCTGCTGTGCGGCCATTACAAAGGCGTGGACGAACGGGTGCGGCAGCTTCACGTTACGGCCGAGGTGTCGGTGGGCGATTACGTGGTTTCGGGCGGCGAACTCCCGGCCGCGCTGGTGGCCGACAGCATCGTCCGGCTCATCCCCGGGGTGCTGGGCGACGAGCAGTCGGCCCTTTCGGACAGCTTCCAGGACGGGTTGCTTTCCCCGCCGGTGTACACCCGCCCGGCGGAATACAAGGGGATGGAAGTCCCCCAGGTACTGCTCAGCGGCGATCATGCCCGTATCGCGGCCTGGCGGATGGAACAGGCTCTGGAACGCACCCGGAGCCGCCGTCCGGACTTGTTGGCAGCTTCGGCAGGGGATGATCCCGGGGTCGAATAGTTTTCGCGTACCTCGAAGGGGATAAAGAAGGCAGGGGCGTTCTGGACGCGGGCCAGGGCGGAATCCGGGAAGGTGAAAAGACGGGGGAAAGGAGCGGAAAGGAGGGGCGAAAGTGGCGGAGAAGAAACGGTTTTTTAGCATGGATTTAGCTTAACGGCGGCGAATTTCTTTGGCAAAAAATCCTTAACTTTGAAGCCTAACATTTTAGATAGAATACATTTGCGTATTATGAGCAGTAATAAGAACGGGGAAAACAGCTCCGCGCTGTCGGATCTGAACAAAATGTCGAAAGGGACGGCCTTCAAGGGCGATATTGTCTCGAATGGAGATTTCCGCATCGACGGGCGTTTCGAAGGAACGATCACCACCAGCGGTCGCATCGTCATCGGGGTGGACGGCTGTCTGGACGGTACGGTGCAATGCCTCAGTATCGATGTCGAGGGGGGTCTCAACGGTACGGTGAACGCCTCGGAAGTCCTGTCGGTCAAGAAGACCGGCCGGGTGTCGGGACAGGTAACGACCGGGAAACTGTCGGTGGAACTGGGCGCGGTGTTCGACGTCCAGTCGTGCCGGATGAAGAAAGAAGGTGAATAGCGGCTTTCTGTCCGGGGGGCGTGGCGAGAAACAGCGCGGCGATTTTCCCTCGGCGACAGCAAAAGCGCGGATAAAAAAGAGGAGAAAACGGATATGGCGGCTTTCAAAGCGGAAAAAAGAAAAGAAGTGCTTACTCCCGAGCAGAAGGCCTTGCGGGCCAAGGAGTTCGTACATGCCTATGCCCGGTATTCCGGTATAGCCTTCCAGATGATCGTGCTGATCGGCGGCGGGGGGTGGCTCGGGTATTGGCTGGACGGCAAATACGGTACCTTGCCCTTGTGGTCGGTGCTGTGTTCGGTGGCGGGGATAGCCCTGTCGTTGCTCACCCTGTACAAGTCGTTGCAGGAGATGAACCGCTTCAACCGCCGGATGGAGCAGCAAAAACGGAGTCGGGAGGCGGAAAGATGAAAACCTCAAAGGCGTTTTTTCTGTTCGGATATGCGCTATTTATGGCTGTTTTCGCAGGGATCTTTTCCCTGGTGTGGTATCATTGGCCGCTCCCGGCGCCGGATATTTTTTATCGCCCCTGGCAACTTTCTGTCATTCTTGTCGTTGTGTTCGGTGTTTCGTTTCTCGTTTCTTTTTCCCGGCGGGAAAAAGCGGGCAGTCCGTCCCTGAACCGTTATCTGGCCGGGTCGGCCGTGCGGGCGGCGGGGGTTTTGGCGGTAGTCCTTCCGGTCGCTTACTTGTGTTTGGAAACCAAGCAGCAACGCGTCGCTTTGGTGCTTTGCGTGCTGTTTTTCTACCTGTTGTCCATGATGTATTACCTGGTCTGGAGCGTGTGGGCGGCGCGGAAAAACGAGCGCCCGGGATGAGCAAACGCTGTGGGGACGACCTTGGTTTTTGCGGAAAAAAAACTAACTTTGACAGTCGGAAAAGCCGCTTTGCGGCTGGCAATGCAAGAAGAAAAAATATGCGAACTTCAATGAGCAAAAGGATACTCCCGGTGGTGATGGCGGTGCTCCTGTCGTGTTTTTCGGCGCGGGCGGCATCGCAGCAGGCGTCCGAGGAAGAATTCGACCAGCAGTCCTTTATCATGGCGCACGTCAAGGATGCGCATTCGTTCCACATCGCCGACGTGGACGGGCATGCGGTGGCGGTACCGCTGCCGGTGATCCTCTTCGGCCAGGGCGGGGTGAGCGTGTTCCTCTCCTCGGCCTTTCACCACGACAACAGCGGAAAGGTCGTGGTGGAGCGTGCGGGGCGCCGTTTTGTGATGAACAACGAGACGATCTATTACGCTTCGGATACCCCTTCGGCCGACGGGACGTACCTCACGTACGACGCCCAGGGGAACATCACCAACGGCAAGCCGTTCGACTTGTCCTTTACCAAGAACATGGTAACCCTCACCATGGCGATGATCCTCCTGTTTGCCGTCTTTCTGACGATGGGACGTTTCTACCGCCGGAAAGAAAACGTGGACAAAGTGCCCCGGGGGATCGCCCGGGTGTTCGAACCGCTGGTGGTGTACCTGCGCGACGAGGTGATCCGCCCCAATGTGGGCGAAGAGCTCTACCGGCGCTACACCCCGTATCTGCTCACGCTGTTCTTCTTCATTCTCTTTGCCAACCTGCTGGGGCTGATCCCGTTCTTCCCCTTCGGGGCGAACGTGTCGGGCAATACTTCGTTCTCGTTGCCGCTGGCCTTCTTCACCTTTGTCATCGTGCAGGTGAGCGGTACCAAAGAGTATTGGAAAGAGATCGTATCCGTGCCCGGGGTGCCGAAACCCATCATGATCATCCTGGCTCCGGTGGAGTTCCTGGGCTTGTTCACAAAACCGTTTGCGCTGACCATCCGTCTGTTCGCCAGCATCCTGGGCGGGCACATCACCATCTTGAGCCTGCTGATGCTCATCTTTGTGTTCAAGATGTGGGCTATCGTGCCGGCTTCGGGCATTTTCGTGGTGTTCATGACCTTTATCGAGATCCTGGTGGCCGTCATTCAGGCGTATATCTTTACCTTGCTCACTTCGATCTACATCGGGGCGGCGCGTGTTTCGGCTGAGCATAACGATTGAGCGGGGGGGCAAATGAAATAGAAGCCGACGGAAGGATGGAATGACCAGGGGCAAGAGAAGACGAACGACGGAGAAAAAGGACGAGAGACGGGCGCCGGGGAAGTAGGATGAGAAGACGAACGACGGAGAAAAAGGACGAGAGACGGGCGCCGGGGAAGTAGGATGAGAAGACGAACGACGGAGAAAAAGGACGAGAGACGGACGCCGGGGAAGTAGGATGAGGAGATGAACGATG
>DVLY01000048.1 GCA_018715295.1 Candidatus Merdimorpha stercoravium
ATGATATTATTTTGATATCACAAATATAAGTCCTCTCTATCTTCGACGCAAGAGCGGCAAAGAAATTTTCCTCTTTTTCGCTTTTCTTCCTTCAACTTCCCACAAAGTGCAGAAATCGGACTTTTTTTCACAATTTCCTGAAAAAACGCCAACCAAAACGACAAAATCACCGCGAAAATTACCCGATTCGCCTGCCCGCTTTCAAGAATTTTTCGGATATTTGTAACTTCATTTTCGAAGGAAACACTAACTAAAACGTTACGCATAATGCGAAAGATCAACTTCAGCGCCGGGCCGTCCGTACTGCCCGACGAAGTGTTCGAGCAGATGGCCGCCGCCATGACGGATTTCGAAGGTTCGGGTCTGTCGATCGCGGAAATATCCCATCGCAGCAAAGAGTTCACCGCCGTAATGGAAGAAGGCGAAAGTCTGGTTCGCGAACTGCTGTCGGTTCCCGACGACTATTCCGTGCTGTTCCTTCAGGGAGGAGCCAGCCTCCAGTTCCTGATGGTTCCCATGAACCTGATGAAAACCGACGGGTATGCCGCTTACCTGGATTCGGGCACCTGGGCTTCGAAAGCCCTCAAAGAAGCCTCCGGGATCGGCCGGACCGTCTGTGTGGCTTCGTCCAAAGAAAGCAACTACACCTATGTCCCGAAGGACTACACCATCCCTTCGGATGCCGATTACTTCCACTGCACGTCCAACAACACGATCTTCGGCACCCAGATGAAGTCGTTCCCACAGAGCCCCGTGCCGATGGCCTGCGACATGTCTTCGGATATCTTCTCCCGTCGGATCGACGTTTCGCGCTTCGGCCTGATCTACGCCGGCGCCCAAAAGAACGTAGGCCCCGCCGGTGCTACCCTGGTGATCGTACGCAATGACCTGCTGGGAAAAACGGGACGCTACCTGCCCTCGATGCTGGACTACCAGCTCCAGATCAAAAACAAGAGCATGTACAACACACCCTGCACTATGGCCATCTACATGGCGGTGCTCAACCTGCGTTACCTCAAAAAACACGGAGGCGTAGCTGCTGCCGAAAAGTACAACGAGGAAAAAGCCGCCATGCTTTACGCCGAAATCGACCGCAACCCGCTGTTCCGGGGCGTAGCCGAAAAAGCCGACCGCTCGCTGATGAACGTTACTTTCGTGTTGAACGATCCTGAAAAATACGAAAAACCGTTTGCCGACCTTTGCGCCCAGGCCAACATCTCTTCGGTAAAAGGACACCGCTCGGTGGGCGGATACCGCGCTTCGATCTACAACGCGATGACCAAAGAGAAGATCCAAGTACTTATCGACACGATGCAAAAACTGGAAACATTATGAAAGTATTAGCCAACGACGGGTTATCCAAGGCCGGCGTACAGCGCCTTGAAGCTGCCGGACACACTGTCATCACAGATACCGTAGCACAAGAATATCTCGCCAAATACATCAACGACAACGACATCGTGGCGCTCATCGTGCGCTCGGCCACAAAAGTCCGCAAGGACGTGATCGATGCCTGCCCGAATTTGAAAGTCATCGCCCGTGCCGGCGTGGGCATGGACAACATCGACGTGGCTTACGCCCGGAGCGTGGGACGCACGGTACTCAACACTCCGAACGCCTCGTCGGTATCGGTAGCCGAACTGGCGCTGGGACACATGATCTCGGTAGCCCGCTCGCTCAACTGCGCCAACCAGCAGATGCCGCTCGAAGGCGAGACCCACTTCGCCGAGCTGAAGAAACAGTACTCCAAAGGACGGGAACTGGCCGGGAAGACCCTGGGCATCATCGGATTCGGCCGCATCGGACAGCGTCTGGCCATGAATGCCATCGGCATCGGGATGCGGGTCATCTTCCACGATCCGTTCATCACCGAGCCGAAAACGCTCGAACTGAAATTCTTCGACGGACAGTCCGTGAAATTCACCCTTGCGCCCAGCTCGTTGGACGAAGTATTGGCCAAATCGGACTTCATCTCCCTACACGTGCCTTCGCAGGCCAAGCCGCTGATCGGAAAAGCCGAAATCGAAAAGATGAAAGCAGGAGCGATCATCGTCAATGCGGCCCGCGGTGGCGTGGTGGACGAGGCGGCACTGGTCGAGGCGATCGAAAGCGGGAAGTTGTGCGGCGCGGGTCTCGATGTGTTCCAAACGGAGCCGACTCCGCCCGTTGCCCTGCTGATGAACAAGGCGATTTCCCTCTCCCCGCACATCGGCGCTTCGACGACCGACGCGCAGAACAAGATCGGTACGGAGATCGCCGAAAACGTGATCAAGGCTCTGGCAGAATAAACTGCGGATATCCCCAAACACCGATGCGGGCTCAAAGTTTTGAGCCCGCATTTTTTGTCTCGACAAAAAATGAAGGGCGGCGCTTTGGCGCCGCCCTTCATCGGTGCCTAGGGACATCCGCTACAACGACCGGATAAAGGCCGCGAGTTCCTCCTCGGACTCGGTATCGACCACCCGATCCTCGCCGTAATCGACCGAAGGCATATCTGCGAGCATCAACTGCACATTGACCCAGGAAATCCCCCACAACAAGTAATCCCTCTGCCAATGGAAGTGGGAACACACAGCACCCTCCATCCCCCACGGACTGCGCAGACCGCGAATGCGCGGTCTCACTCTATCGGACGCTCGCCCCGCGTATCGAGCAGGCCGGTTCCCTTTATCAATCTGATAGAGTTTATAAAATCCGCAGTACCGCTTACCGACAACACCGTCACCACCAACTTCAAAAGCTGTGCCGCCGTCAGCTGCCACAAAAGATAGCGCGCATACATCCCGGCAAAAAGGCGTATCTTCCACCGCGTCCCAAGCACCGCGAACGCCACCGCCCGCGCCATCGGACGCATCTGCGAACGCACCAACTCGAAACTATACCCCAACGGATCGGCCTCCACCCGGCGCTCGTCGATTTTCATCTGCGCAAATTCGCCCGAAACCGCATACAACACCCCCAAAGTAGGCGGATCCACCCGCATCCGCACCCTCGGCCGCAACCGCCGCCACCAACCCCGGCGCTCCGCCTCGAACACCACGCCCCGCTCCAGCAGAGCCTCCACCGCCCGGCGGCGCAAAGCCCCCTCGCTACGATCTTCCCTCTCTTTTTCTTCCTCCATTTTCGTATCCTTTTTCCCAAAAATACAAAAAAATTATCTAAAAAGAAATATAAAAACTATAAAAAAACTCACTCCCCTCCATGCTCGAAGAAACTGAAGTGCACCGTCCCATAGCGCCGCATCTGCGCAAAACCCTCCATATCCGCCAGATCGACCCCCTTGGGATGCTCCACCACCAGGATACCCTCCTCAGCCAGCAGCCCGCACGAGAAGACCGCCTCCACCAACGCCCGGTACTGCTGCGGCGGCAGGTCGTACGGCGGATCGGCAAACACCACATCGCACGGCTCCTGCGGCCGCGCGAGAAAACGGAACACATCGCACGGGATCACCCGGATCACCTCGGAAAAGCCCAACAGATCGGCCGTAGCTCCGATGTACTTCACGCAACCCCGGTCGCGATCCACCGCCCGCACCGACTCCGCCCCCCGCGAAGCAAACTCGTAGGAAATATTGCCCGTGCCGGCAAACAGATCGGTTACCGTCAGCCCCTCCATATCGAACTCGTTCGAGAGGATATTGAACAGCGCTTCCTTGGCCACATCCGTAGTCGGTCGCACCGGCAACGAGGCCGGAGCCACCAGAAAACGTCCCTTCCAACGCCCCGAAATGATCCTCATAGCTGCGCGTTCAATACATTGTACCAATCGTAATACGCCACAAAATCCAAAGCCGGAGAATAGCTCTCCACCCCGCCCAACCGCCGGGCAAAACGATACCGTCCCGGGTACCGCTCCAACTGCCGGCGCAACTGCAGAAACACCTGCGGCGAGCCGTAAAACACAAAATCCGCCTCCGCCTCCCGGGTCTGCGTCCGCTCGGCCACCAACAGCAGGTAGTACATCACCTGTTCCACCCCCCGGCAACGGAATACATTGACCAGCACCGGATCGTCCGCCTCCAGCACCACCGCCTGGACAAAGCCCGGGGCCACGTTCAGATGCACGCTGCGCCCCTGCGAAGCATTGCTGCGCGCCAAAGCCAGGAACACCTCCGCGCTATGGTGCTGTTCCACCCAGGCAGCCCGGGAAGAAAAGTACTCCCCCAAACCCGTCTGCTCGGCAAAAAGGCACACCGCATCGCCCACCTGCCGGGCGCACACCGGTCTATCGGGCATTCCCCCCAAGGCAAAAGCCAACAGATCGGCCTTTTTCTCCGGATCGAAGAAAGCGCGCGGCACTACCGTAAAACGGTCGTCCAGCCGGATCACATCCACCCGCTCCCAGGAAAGTCCCGAGAAAGGAGCCGTCGTCTCAAAAAAGCGCACCACCTGCTCCAACGAACGGACCTCCGAAGCCGGATACGCCAACTCGAGCCCTCCGGCCGCCAAACGCGCCCCCGAAGCATCCCGCACGGAGAAACAAAACCCCGCCTCGCCTCCTTCCAACACCAGATGGCAAGGCGCAAGCGGCTCTTCGAGCCGCTTGTCCGCGTAGTACAGTCCGTCCGTATCCGTTGTTTTCACCTTTCGAAGTCCGAAAGGACAAAACTACAATTTTTTTACCGCTCCCGCCAAATCCCCTCCCCGCAAAATCGGCCGTTTGCATCCTCTCCCGAACACGCCAAGCAAATCCTATCGCCCCGTACCCCCCCTTTCCCCATTCTTAAATTAAATAGAGCCGGAGACGCCCCACCCGCAGGCAAGAAGAGGACTTCACTCCCCTCATCCCTGTCCCCGGCTTTCACTACCTTTGGATAAGGCAGAATGCGCCTCGACAGCGCACAAGAGAAAACTCGTTTTCCCCCCTCACACTACGCTCGGCTTTCACTACCTTTGGATAAGGCAGGATGCGCCTCGGCAGCAACGAAAAGAAAACTTCGTTTTCTCCTCGTCGCTGCGCTCGGCTTTCACTACCTTTGCACAAAACCCCTGTCGATGGCCGGCTCTACCCTTTTCCAACGGATCCTCACCCACTTCCCCTACGAGCCCTCCCCGGAGCAACGCTCGGCCATGGAAGCCTTGGCCGATTTTTTGGACCCGGTCAGCCGCCAACGGGTCTTTATCCTGCGCGGATACGCCGGAACAGGTAAAACGAGCCTCCTGGCCGCCTTGGTACGCGCTCTGCACGACGCCGGGCGCGAAGTCTTCCTGATGGCTCCCACCGGACGCGCCGCCAAGGTGATGGCCGGCTACTCCGGCACCGCTGCCCGCACCATCCACAAACAGATCTACACCGCCGTTCCCCGCAGCGGAGGCGGGATGAGTTTTATCCTGCGTCCCAACAAATCCAAAAATGCCGTATTTCTGGTCGACGAGGCCTCGATGCTCACCGACCGGACGGGGGATTCGCTCACCGATGCCTCGTCGTCGCTCCTGGACGACCTGGTGAGCTACGTATTCCACGCGCCCGGCAGCCGGCTCATCCTGGTGGGCGACCGCGCCCAGTTGCCCCCCGTGGGTTACGACGACTCCCCGGCACTGGAGGGGCGCACATTTGAAAACGGATACGGGCTTTGCTGCACCGAAGCCGATCTGACCCGCGTGTATCGGCAGGACGAGCAATCGGCCATCCTGCAAAATGCCACCCGGGTCCGCCAGGCGATGGAAAGCGGGGAAGCCCTCCCCTGGGGCAGCCTGAAATTTCGCACCGGGGACGATTTCGTCCGCCTGGAAGACGGCTACGACATCCAAAGCGCCATCGAAGGGGCCTACAGCCAGGAAGGTCTTTCGGAAACCATCCTGATCACCCGCTCGAACAAACGCGCCGGGGCCTTCAACGCCCAGATCCGCTCCCGGGTGCTCCTCTCGGAAGGCGAGATCGCCGCCGGAGACCTGCTGATGGTGGTAAAAAACAACTACTTCTGGGTCGAAGAGACCTCTCCTTGCGGCTTTATCGCCAACGGCGACCTGGCCGAAGTGATGAGCGTGCGCCGCGAGGAAGAACTCTACGGCATGCGCTTTGCCCGGGTGGAACTATCCCTGACGGACTACCCGCAGATGCCCAAATTCGAGGCGCTCATCCTGCGGGACACCCTTTACAGCCAGGCGCCTGCCCTGCCCGAAGACCGCGCCCGCACCTTTTTCGAACAGGTCATGCTCGACTACGAAGACCTTCCGCCCCACAAGCGCTTCGAGGCGTTGGCCAAAAACGAGTACTACAATGCCATCCAGGTAAAGTTCGGCTATGCCGTTACCTGCCACAAGGCCCAGGGCGGGGGCTGGGACAACGTGCTGATCGAACAGGTCTGGATGCCCGAGCCGAAGCTCTCGCGGGAATACCTCCGCTGGCTCTACACCGCCATCACCCGCGCGCGGAAACGGGTGTACCTCATCGGATTCCCGGACGAATTTTTCGAATGATCTCCGAGAACCATCGTTGAATTCTCCCTCGCTTCGGATATCCCAAAACACACCCGGATGGAATCCGATCCTTTCAAAAAACACAAAAGAACGGCCTCCCATCTATAAGTTTGTTTACAAAACTTCCTGAAAAAACAGGCTTTCACAATTATTTGCCTTTTGCTTTGAATATTGAAATAATAAAACTACATTTGGCCGTCAAAGCACTATCGATCAATCAGCACAACATCAAATCCGGGATATGGAGATTTTATTGTCCGCAGTAGTGGCGTTTGCTATCTGCCTGCTCGTTACGCCTTTTCTGATAAAACTCCTGACGCGTTTCAAAGCCATCGACAGCGGCGGAGGGAGGAAAATCCATCGCGGTTCGATACCGACCATGGGAGGACTGGCCATCTTTGTTTCGGTCATGGCGACCTTGGCCATTTTTTCTTCGATGATCCCTCTGAACCGTGAAGTCCTGTACATCGTCGGAGCCATTTCGCTGATGGCCTTGCTGGGATTTACAGACGACGCCCTCAACCTCAAGCCCAACCGCAAACTCTTCATCATGGTGGTCGGGGCTACCCTGGTGTACATCGCCGGCATCCGAATATGGAGCCTGTACGGATTTTTCGGCATCCATACCTTGCCCCCCGTCGCTTCTTATCTGATCACCGTCTTTACCATCATCGTGATCATCAATGCCTACAACCTGATCGACGGTATCGACGGGCTGGCCGGCGGCATCGGAGCGACGACGCTGTTTTGTTTTGCCCTGTGGTTCATGTTGAACGACAAAATGTTCGGAACAATCTTGTGTCTGTCTTTTACCGGAGCCCTGCTGGCGTTCCTGCATTACAACTGGGCGCCGGCCCGTGTCTTTATGGGCGATACGGGCAGCCTGATGATCGGTATGGCGTGCGCCATCTGCACCCTGATCTTTATTCAGGAAAACAGCATGATGGCGGCAAACGACCCGCTTCATTTCAAGGGATACGTTGCCGCCGGGGTAACTTTCGTCGCCTATCCGCTGTACGACACCCTCCGGGTGTTCATCATCCGTATCCGCAACCACCGTTCGCCTTTTTCTGCCGATACCCAGCACACCCACCACTACCTGCTCCGCCTGGGTTATACGCACAGCAAGGTAACAACGATCATATTAATGGTCAATTTCGCAGGGATGGTCGTATTCTGGGCGCTCTCGTATTTTATCCCCAGCTACTACGTCGTCCCCATCATCCTGCTAACCGCCTTTTTAGGAGCATTGTACCTGCGGAAAGTGGAACTCCGCAACCGTCTGGTCGAAATCGAACAAGGCGACGATCCGAAGAAACCGCAATGAGCCCCCCTGCCTCCTGTCCTTTCCCCCGGGGCGTCAATCCCCCTCGGAGAGGGACCGCTCGACAAAACGGACCGTCCTGCGGACAAACTCCTCGGGACAGAGAACCTCCGGAGCCTCCATCCCGCCGTGTTTGGCACCCGGAACGACCCACAATTCTTTTTCGATCCCATCGGGCAACGCCTCGAAAATATCCTCCGCCATCCAAACCGGAGTACGCTCGTCATCTTGCCCCACGACGATCAGAATATCCTTATCGAAAGTATCCGCCAAGGCCAAAGGCATCTTCCCGACCGGAAAATCCTCCGGAACCAGAAGCTGGGTCGAATCCTTGCCGACAGCCTGCTGCAGGATGGGGATCACCTGCTCGAAAGACGTCGGCACCCCCCGCAGGATACAGCCTTTCACCGACGGATCTCCCTCCGCTGAGATCATCGACAGGTAAGCTCCGGTCGACCACCCAAGCAGGAATATCCCTCCGGAGAGCACCTCTGGCTGCGCACTCACCTGCCGGATAACCGCCCGATAGTCCTCCAACATCTCGGTGTAACACAGGTAGTCGGGATCCATCGGAAAAGGGTCGCTCGCACCGAAACCCCTCCAGTCGAACGTGGCCACGTTGTAGCCCCGGGAGGTAAATTGCACCGCCAGGAACAGCTGATAGTACGACATATTGCCCGCATCGCCATTGCAAATGAGGATCGTCGGCCGTTTTTCATCGTCCAATGTCCGATAAGCGAGCGGCGTGGCGCTGCCGGCATCCGCCCCGGGAGCCTCCTGCGCCGGGAAGAACCACGTTTGGATCCGGTAACCGTCCTGCGTGCGCACATCGAGCGTCTTATAGATCAATCCCAAATGCTCCGGCAGGCGCACATACGTCCTGTCCGGACGGATGCCCTTTGCCGGAGGGATCGCACAACAGAGCAAGCACAAAAACAAAATCGCCTTTTTCATCCTTTCTTTTTTTGTCCACAAAGATAGGTGCGCCGATGTATTTTGCGAAAAAATATTCGCAAACCTCCGCGCATCTGTCTCCCGAAAGACAGTTTCCCTCGCAATCCTTCCCGGCAGCAGGAGAGAAAAACACCTTCATTTCCAGCTTTCTAAAAGAAAACGAAAAAGTTTCGGACAAAAGCCTCCCCGGGTTTGCTTCGAGCGAAAAAAGTCGTATATTTGCACCCGGCTTATCTATCGAGCCGATGTCGTTTCACGGAACTTTAAGAAAAAGAACAGTTATACAGCGATGAAAAGAACATTCCAACCTCACGTGCGCAAGCGCAGGAACAAACATGGGTTCCGCGAACGTATGGCCACCGCCAACGGCCGCAAGGTATTGGCTGCCCGCCGCGCAAAAGGCCGCGCAAAACTTACGGTATCATGCGAAACTCGTCATAGAAAATAAACGGATGAGGTGATATTGAAGATAAAAGAGGGGCGTTACCACTTCGGTATCTCCCCTTTTTTATAAGGGTAAGCCGCAAGGCTCCCGCGGGGTTCCTCCTCCCCGCCCGAAAAAAAGGAGGGATCGTCTGCAAAAAGAAGGGTTTTTCAAAAAAATACGTTTTTTCCACATGCCAAAAAGACAAGACATCCATTCGGT
>DVLY01000049.1 GCA_018715295.1 Candidatus Merdimorpha stercoravium
AATCGACTGCCCTTACTTCGACTTCGCAGGCGAGGACACCGGGACATAGTCGGGGGAAAACATATCCCGCTGCGGGAAAACCTTGACCGTAGAAAGGGCACGACGCATCAAGTCCTCGATCTTTTTGGGAAATTTGGCCCCTGTCCACGAACTGGTGTTGGTGATAAAGACCCAGGTATAACCGTCGCTTTGACGCTTGACCATCGCCGAAGTGCCGGCAAACGAACCGGAACGCGTCCAATTGCCCTTGCCGAAGGTATTGATCCATCCGATCGGCATCCGCCCGCGTACGTTTCGGGTCATGTACTCCACCGAAGAATACTTCAGAATGTCGGGCGTAGCATCATTGCGGCCATCCATCGCGCTGACCACCCGGGCCACTTCCACCGCCGAAGCCACCCACGCTCCTGCGCCGAGCAAGCCCCGGACGTCGTTCCCGCCCCGGGACTTGAGCACCGAACGCCCGCTACCGTCGCACGCCAGCGACATCTCCGCATTCGAAGGCTCGTAGTAGCTCACCTCGTGCGGGTACTTCTGCTGGGGAAAATTGTACGCCAGGTGAATGTCGTAACATCCCGCCGGACGGAAGACCGCTTCCTTGACATAACTTTCGTAGTCGCGTCCCGAAACGCGTTCGATGACCTCGGTAAGGATCAGATACCCCAGGTTGGAATACGAATACCGCTGTCCCGGCGCACTGCCCAGCCCGCGCGAAAGGGCAAAACGGATCATCGTCTTCTTATCCGGAGGAGGCGCCACCTCCATCTTCCGGGCGATGTCCAACGGGTAGAACATCGGATCGCCAGCCGCCAGGGAAAAACCCGCTTCGTGCCGCAGGAGATGTTCGACCGTGATGCGCTCCATGCGCTTGTCCTTGGGAGTACCGTAAAGGCTGTCGGGAAGGATACCCTCGGGGCCGAACACCCGATCCGAAAGGCTCAAGCGCCCTTCTTCCCGCAGTTTCATGATGGCTGCCGCGGTGAACAGCTTGGAGACCGAGGCCACGCGCAGCACGTGCGACACCTCCATCGAATCGCCCTTCTCGGCATCGGCCCATCCGAATCCCCGGGCATAAACCAGCCTTCCGTCCTTGACAATAGCTACCGAAGCGCCTTGTATCTCCCACTTGCGCAGGAAATCCCGGATGAGCTTTTCCAGCTGCCGGGTAGCCGGAAGATCGGAGTCGGCATTCGATATTTTTTGATTGACGGCGCGAAGGTCTGGGGTCTGCTTCACATCCTCGGGGATGTCCTCGGGCGGGGATGTGGTGGCCCACGAGAGGATCAGGATGAGGAAAAACAGGGCAAAAGACACCCAAAAGGCTTTTTTGTAGCGCAAAGCCCGGTAACGATCCCCAATAAAATCCCGTATATCTCTCGCTGTCATCGCGTCGTTTCCTTCCGCTGCGAAGCCTCCCCGACCTTTTTACCCAAAAAGAGGAAAGTCCGCCGGCTTTTTTTGTAAAAAACTCGTGTTCCCCGTCCTTTTCCGCACATCCACCCTTGCAACTTGAGCGTTCACCCCGGAACCTCCCTCCGCGTCCACCGCCCGGCCTCTCTGCGCGCTCCGGCGATCGATTTCCCGGGGCTTCGGCTGGCCCCCCGCTTCCGGGGGATTTTTTCGGGAATCCTCGCCTTCCTCCCGCCCCTCTCGGCCCCTCGGTCTCCCCGGTGCTCCTTCCGCCCCTTGGACTTTCGTTACTTGTCCGAGTGGGGAGCGTACATCTTCATGGCCGTAAGCGTGTTTTTCATCAGCATCGCGATGGTCATCGGCCCTACCCCGCCGGGAACGGGGGTGATGTAACTGCACTTGGGGGCGACTTGTTCGTAGTCCACGTCGCCCAGCAGCGCAAAGCCCGATTTTTTGGATGCGTCCGGCTGGCGGGTAATGCCCACGTCGATCACCACGGCGCCCTGCTTGACCATGTCGCCTTTGATAAAATGCGGGCTGCCGATGGCCGCTACCAGGATGTCGGCCTGCCGGGTGATCTCCGCCAGGTTTTCGGTGCGCGAATGGCAGATGGTTACCGTGCAGTTGCCCGTGGGGTACTTCCCGGCCAGCAGCAGCGAAACGGGGATGCCCACGATGTTGCTGCGCCCCACCACCACGGCACGTTTGCCCGAAGTGGCGATGTCGTAACGGCGCAGGAGTTCGACGATCCCGGCCGGAGTAGCGGGCAGCAAAACGCCCTGTCCCATGGCCAGACGTCCCATGTTCACCGGATGGAATCCGTCCACATCCTTTTCCGGACGGATGCTCTCGGTAACCAGTTTTTCGTCGATATGCACCGGCAAAGGCAACTGGACGATGAACCCGTCCACCGTCGGGTCGTTGTTGAGTTCGTCGATCTTGTCGAGCAGTTCGCCCTGCGAGACTTCCGCCGGATACTTGATCAGCGAAGAGCGGAACCCGATCTCCTGACAAGCCTTTACCTTGGCGTTTACGTACGTGATGCTGGCGCCGTTGTCCCCCACCAGGATGGCTACCAGGTGCGGAGGCCGGTGTCCGGCCGAGACGATTTGTTCCACTTCGCGGCGCAGCTCCTCCCGAACCTGTGCCGAGGTTTTCTTTCCGTCGAGTATCTCCATCGTATATCGCGTTTTATTTTTGTTTGTTCAAAAGCACTCACATCGGTCTGCGGCCGCCCATTCCGCCCATCATCCGGGCCATGGCGCCGCCACCGCCGCCCTGCATCATCTTCATCATCTTTTTCATGTCCTCGAACTGTTTCATCAGGCGGTTCACCTCGTCCACCGTCCGGCCCGACCCGCGGGCGATGCGCACCTTGCGCTGGCCGTTGATGATCTCCGGGTTGCGGCGTTCCTGAGGGGTCATGGAATTGATGATGGCCTCCACGTGTTTGAACGCATCGTCGGGAATATCCACGTCCTTCAAGGCCTTGCCCACCCCGGGGAGCATCCCGAGCAAGTCCTTCATGTTGCCCATCTTTTTGATCTGGGCGATCTGGGTCAGAAAATCGTCGAACCCGAACTGGTTCTTGCGGAACTTGCGCTCCAATTCCTTGGCCTTGGCCTCGTCGTACTGGGCATTGACCTTCTCCACCAGGGTAACGATGTCGCCCATGCCCATGATGCGGTCGGCCAGACGCTCCGGATGGAACACCTCGAGGGCATCCATCTTTTCCCCCGTGGAGGAAAACTTGATGGGCTTGTTGACCGTTGCCTTGATGGAAAGTGCCGCACCCCCGCGCGTATCGCCATCGAGTTTGGTAAGCACCACGCCGTCGAAATCCAGGCGGTCGTTGAAAGCCTTGGCCGTATTGACGGCATCCTGACCGGTCATCGCATCGACCACGAACAAGGTCTCCGAAGGATGGACGGCGGCATGCACGCGGGATATCTCGTCCATCATCTCCTCATCTACCGCCAGCCGTCCGGCCGTATCGACGATCACCGTATCGAGTCCGTGCTCGCGGGCATAAGCGATGGCGTGCTGGGCGATCTCCACCGGGTTTTTGTTCCCGTCCTCGGTGTACACCTCCACGCCGATCCCTTCGGCCAGCACTTTCAACTGGTCGATGGCCGCCGGACGGTACACGTCGCCGGCTACCAGGAGCACCTTGCGGTGTTTTTTGGTCTTCAGGTGCAGGGCCAGTTTTCCGGAAAAAGTCGTCTTACCGGAACCCTGGAGACCGGCGATCAGGATCACGGCCGGCTTGCCTTCCAGATTGATCTCGACGGCACCGCCGCCCATCAGCTCGGTGAGCTGGTCCTTGACGATCTTGATGAACACCTGCCGCGGATTCAGGGAGGTATGCACCCGCTCGCCGATGGCGCGCTCCTTGACCCGATCGGTAAACTCCTTGGCTATCTTGTAGTTGACGTCGGCATCGACCAGCACCCGACGGATTTCCTTGGCCGTCTCGGCGATCTTGATTTCACTGATGCGGTGGTCGCCCTTGACCACTTGCAGGGCGCGTTCCAGTTTTTCGCTTAAACTCTCGAACATATCGGTTTTCGGGGTCTTATATTTTCAACAAAAATACATTGAACGAGCACAAAGGTACGGATTTTTTGCCGCCCGGCCTCTCCCCTGCACGGACAATTGTCCGCCGAAAGGGGAAAAGGCCAAAATCCCGCCCCACCACCCGAGCAAACCCCGCAAAATGCGTACCTTTGCCTTCGATGAAAACTCCGCAGACCGAACAACAACCCGCCGTCGCCTTCTACACCCTGGGGTGCAAGCTGAACTTCGCCGAGACTTCCGCCATCGCCCGGACATTCGAAGCCCGGGGCTACCGCCGGGTCGAATGGGAAGACGACGCCCAAGTGTACGTGATCAATACCTGCACCGTTACCGAGAACGCCGACCGCCGCGTGCGCAGTCTGGTGCGGGGAGTGCTGCGCCGCCGCAAGGACGCTTTCGTGGTGGCGGCCGGCTGCTACGCCCAGGTCAATCCGGAGGAAATCCGCCGCAGCGTCGGAGTGAGCCTGGTGGTGGGCGCGACCGACAAGTTCCGCATCCCGGAGCTGCTCCCCGCAGACCTTCGCCGCACGCCGACCCAAGTGGTGCGCACCGACCTGACGGAGTCCGTCCCCTACCACGGGGCCTATTCCCTCTCGGAACGCACCCGGGCCTTCCTCAAGATCCAGGACGGCTGCGACTACCGTTGTTCCTACTGCACCATTCCCCGGGCGCGGGGCGGCTCGCGCAGCGAGCCGCTGGAAAGCGTACTGGAGAGCGCCCGGACCATCGTCGCGAGCGGCATCCGCGAGATCGTACTCACCGGGGTCAATACCGGCGACTGGGGACGCACGCAGGGGACGGGCGAGACCTTCTTCGATCTGGTGCAAGCCCTCGAAGGGGTCGAGGGCCTCGACCGGATCCGCATCTCCTCGATCGAACCCAACCTGCTCACCGACTCCATCCTGGAATTCATCGCCCGCAGCCGGAGGTTCGTCCCCCATTTCCACATCCCTCTGCAAAGCGGCTGCGACCAGGTGCTGCGCCAGATGCGCCGACGCTACCTCACCCCCCTGTACCGCCACCGGGTAGAGCGCATCCGGGAACTGATGCCCCATGCCTGCATCGGGGCGGATGTGATCGTGGGATTCCCCACCGAAACGGACGAGTATTTCCGCCAATCGTACGACTTTATCGAATCCCTGGACCTTTCCTATCTGCACGTGTTCACCTACTCCGAACGGGAGAACACTCCTGCGGCCGAGATGGGGGTAAGCGTTCCCCCGGCCGTCCGGGCGGCACGCAGCCGGACGCTTCACCGCCTGGGCGAAAAGAAACGCGCCGCATTCTATCTCCGCCATCAGGGGCAGGTGCGGGAGGTCCTGCTGGAGAGCGAGAACAAAGAGGGATGGATGTTCGGCTTTACCGACAACTACATCAAGGTCCGGCTTCCCTACGACCCGCATCTGGTGGGCACCCTGCGAGCGGTGCGACTGGGGCCGTTGGCCGGAGACGGCCTGCTGGATGCCAGCCTCTTATGATTTTTTTCATTCCGACCGATTAAACCTTTTTCCAGACTTTCCGTCTTTTAATCAGAAAACCGCAGCGCGAGGATGGGTGAAAAGAAAACACCGAAGACTTACTCCGACGGGGACATCATGGAACTTTTCGCCCGCGACCGCCAGAAGGCTTTCCAAGCGCTTGTCGGCCTGTACGCCCGTCCGCTTTACGGCTACATCCGGCGTATGCTCGTCGATCACGACGATACGGACGACGTGCTGCAAAACACGCTGATCAAGGCGTGGGAGAACATGGGTTCCTTGAAACAAAGTGCGGCACTACCTGCCTGGCTCTACCGGATCGCCACCCACGAGACGATGGATTTCCTTTCGGAGCGGGCTCGCCGGCAACACGTACCGCTGGACGGAGTGGACCTCGCCGATCCACAGGAGATCGAACAGGCGGTCGAAAGCGACGACACGCTCGGGGCACGGACCCTGGCGGCCATCCAATCCCTGCCGAAGGTACAGCAAGCCGTCTTTACGATGAAACATTTCGAGGGGCTCAAATACCGGGAGATCAGCCAGATCACCGGGACATCGGAAGGGGCGCTGAAAGCCTCGTACCACATCGCTCTGGAAAAGATCAAGGCTTTCCTGCGCGAAAAACCATCGAACGACTAACGCATTCTCACACATGAAGGAGTGGACAGATGAACTGAAAGACCCCGTTTTCCGGATACCGGAAGGGTATTTTGAAAACTTGAGCACCCGCCTGGACGAGCGGATCGCTCCACCCCGGAACGTACGGGGACGGTCGGTTCGCATGCGACTGTTGCGCTGGTCGTCCGCAGCAGCGGTCATCGCCGCCCTGGCCATCGGCATCGGCCTTCATCTGCACACGCAGGCGAACAGCAATCCTCAGATTGCCTTGAGCGGAGAAGACGCCCGCCATATCGCCAGCGAATACCTTTCCGCCATCGGATACACCGAGGAAGAAAACGAATCCATAAAAGAACCTATCGAGGAATGGCTGGAGTCTTCCGAGGAGTCGGGCATCATTTACATAGAACAGAACAATATCTACGGCGTGGATGGCGCTGCGATCGAAGAGTACATCTGCGACCATTACAACCTCATGGAATTGGCCACTCTGTGAGTGCGTAAAACACTATTTTTCACTCATTTTGCGTAATACCTTTTTCAACGAAAAAAAAACAATGAAACGATACGCGATACTTCTTATCCTGTCTCTCGGGCTGTGCTTGGGTCTGGGAGCGCAAAATCCCCCTGCAAAGGGAACCCCGACTGAAAAAGATCAGGGGCGCGAACTCCGCGAAAACCTCCGGAAAGCCACCGAAGCATTCATGGCTGCCCCGGATTCCAAAGAAGCCGAAAATAACTTTGTAGAGGCGCAAAAAGCCGTTTTTGCCTATCAAAAAAAACTGGAGGCGCAGCGGAAAGCCCGGGCAAAGAAAAACGGCAGCGAGGCCTTCCTTCAGGCAGAAGCCCGACTCAAAGCGGCCAACGACCGGCTCGAAGAGGCGAAGAAAGCCTTTGAGCAGCAGGTGTCATCCGCTTCGGCGCGCGATGCTTTCGTAAAAGCGCAGAAAGCGGTCTTCGAGGCACAAAAGGCCATGAAACCGCTCATCCTGGTAGACGGTAAAGAATGCAAGGATCTCTCCGGTCTCGACAAACGGAACATGAAGTCCTTTACCGTGATCAAGAACCCGGAGGACTTGAAACCCTACGGAGATAAAGGGAAAAACGGCGTGGTGCTGATCGCCACTTACGGCGACTCCCCGGGAAAAACGACCCTCGAACAAATGCGCATGCGGTACCTTTCCCGCGCCATAGGCCTGAAAGACAAACAAAAGGAAACGTTTGAAAAAATCTACAATTCCTATACCGAACAGGCCGAAACCCTGCGGAAGGAAAACAAAACGCTCGCCGAAAAAGACACCTGGCAGGATGCACTGGAACAAATCCTGAAAAACAACATCGCCATCGAACAAAAACGTTACGAGATGTTCCGCAGCCTCAAAAGCATCCTCTCGGACGAACAGTTGGCCAAGTTGTACCGTGCCGACCTGCGTTTTGCCCGGGAAATGATGGCCCGCAGCAACACCCCGACCCCACCTGCCGATCCGTCCGCAGGCAACAAACAGCCCGAAGGATCGCAAAACCCCGGGAAAGCGCCCGTCGGAGCCAAGAAAGGAGCCCCAGCTCCGCCTGCGGAGAAAAAATGACTTTTGGCTTTTTTATTGTGCTGTTATAGATGTTTTGGATGCAAAGGGAGGATTTCGGAACAAACCGGGTCCTCCCTGCGCTTTTTCTCTTCCGCCGAAGTTTTCCCCAGTCCTCTTGAACGGGAAAAGACAACTCCCAAACAGATTCCCTTCCCCCGGCCGCTTTGCACCCGGCTTTTTTCCTATCTTTCCATAAGACAGGATGCGCCTGGGCAAAATCCTGCGGGGAAAAACTCCGTTTTCCCCCTCGGGTTTGCACTCGGCTTTCGCTATCTTTCCATAAGACAGGATGCGCCTCGGCAAACCCGAGGGGAAAAACTCCGTTTTCCCCCTCGGGTTTGCCGAGGCTTTCGCTATCTTTGCCCATCGAACCAAAACACCTTGAAATATGCTGTCGATCATCGCTGCTATGGCGGTAGGGGTAGCAGCGGGATATGCCTTGCGCCACCACTGTTGGACAAAATACCTGGACCGGGCGATCCTCGGGACAGTGGCTCTGCTGCTGTTCCTGATGGGGGTATCGGTCGGCGGCAACCGGACTCTGCTCGCCGGGCTGTCTTCCCTGGGGGTCGATGCATTCGTCCTGGCCGTAGCTGGTACCGCAGGTAGCGTACTGGCCGGGGCATGGGTCTATCGAAGAGCCTTCAAAAACCATACGGACGCATGAAATCCAGCCTGGCGATCATCGGATGTTTCCTGCTGGGATGTTTGGCCGGGTATGCACAGTGGCTACCGCAAAGCCTGGGCGAAGGCCGGTGGAGTACGGCGTTGCTCTTCCTGCTGATGGGTTTGGTCGGCATGAGCATCGGGAGCAACCCGCGCTTGAAAGAGATCGTACGCAACATCGGGCTTCGAAGCCTGCTGGTGCCCTTGTCCACCATCGGAGGAACCTTGATAGCGACAGCCTTGGCCAGCCTGCTGCTGTCCCGTTGGAGCGTTGCCGAGTGTATGGCGGTAGGCAGCGGAATGGGGTATTATTCCCTTTCATCCCTGCTCATTGCCGACTTGAAAGCCGCTGAACTGGGAGTTCAATCGGCCGCCGCTTTGGGGACGGTCGCCTTGATGAGTAACCTCCTGCGGGAACTGTTTACTTTTCTGGGGGCGCCTTGGCTGGCGCGGACTTTCGGCCCGCTGGCCCCCATCCATGCCGGGGGAGCCACTACGATGGATTCTACCTTGCCGGCGATCGTGGCTGCCAGCGGGCCGTCCTGGGCTTTGACTGCCATCCTCCACGGTTTTCTGACCGATCTGTCGGTGCCCTTTCTGGTAACATTCTTCTGCAAATGGTAACCTTTTCCCGTCAGTGCGGGCAAGCAAAAGCCCCCGGCTCCTTCGGAGCCGGGGGCTTTTGCTTGCCCGCACTGACGACCGCCCTGCGAACCGATCTTCGCACGAGCCGGCAAACGACGCATCAGCCGCACTTGGAATGGCCGCAACTCTTGCAGATCAGACAGCCATTTTCGTAGATCAAGCCGTTCGGGTCGCCGCACTCGGGGCATTTCTTGTCCGCCGCCGCCGTCCCGTTGGGAATGTAACGTTTCAAGGCGCGCAACACGCCGTTCTTCCACGTATTGAGGTTCTCGTCGTACAGGTGCAGGTTGCCGATGAGCTCTACCGCGTAATTGAGCGGCATCCCGTGGCGGAGCACCCCGGAGATCAGGATGGCGTAGTTCCAGTACTCCTTGTTGAACGAACGGGAGAGACCCTCGATAGTCGTACGGTACCCCTCCTTGTCGGTGTACTGGAAGTCGTAGCGCGAATTGCCTTCTTCGTCCTTTTCCTTGATGATCACCCCTTTTTCCACGTACGAAGGCAGGTTGAACGCGTCCTCCATCCGGCCGGTAAAGATCTCGTAAGGACGTCCGTCCATCATACCGATCACCGCCAGCCATTTTTCGTACTCGTTCTGGAAACGCACCACGTCGGCCTCCAGGCGTTTCGGACGGCGGATCAAGTCGCGTTCCATCTGACCAGCACCTTTGACAGCCTTGACATCTGCCTCTTTCTTATCCTTCGAGTCGGAAGCTACCAGCACACCCGAGCGCGAACCGTCGCGATAAACGGTAATGCCCTTAAGGCCTTGCTTCCAGCTCTCGAGATAGATTTCCCCTACACGTTCTACACTTACGTCCGAAGGCAGGTTGATGGTCGATGAAATGGAGTGCGTGGTGTATTTCTGCACCAGGGCCTGCATCTGCACCCGTTTGAACCAATCGATCTCCCCGGCGGTGGAGCCGGCATACGGAGAGAGGGAAATATCGTCCAAGCCCGTTACCTGTTTCCACTTGGCCAGTCCCGGGTGGAACACCTCGAACTCCTCGAAAGCATCGCCCATGTTGTCCACATAGTCGGCCTTTCCTTCATTGCCCCCTCCGACGATCTTCCGACGGCGTTTGTACGAAAGCATGAATACCGGCTCGATGCCCGAGGAAGTGCGGGTAAGCAAACTGATGGAACCCGTAGGAGCCACCGTCGAAAGCGAAATATTGCGGCGGCCTTCCTTCATCATCCGCTGGTAAATATCCGGGAACTCCTTTTCGAGCATCTGGACAAACTCGGAAGTATTCTCCCACTTGGGATCGAAGCCCTCGAACGCCCCGCGCGTAACCGCCATGTCGATCGACGAATCGAACTCCCCGCGCAGTTTGGTGCGCATGATCCGATCCACCGCTTCGAGCGCCTCGAACGAGTCGAACTTCAGGTTCAACGCAGCCAGCGTATCGGCCAGCCCCGTAAAGCCCAATCCGGTACGGCGGCCTTTCTTTCCCGTATTGTACAGCAGTTCCCACAACTCGCGTTCGTTCCGTTTGATCGTATCGGGTTCCGGGTCGGCATCGACTTTGGCCAGGATACGGTCCACGCATTCCAACTCCAGATCCACCAAGTCGTCGTTGAGCCGCTGTCCCTCGTAAGCTACCTTATAAAAGGTGTCGAAGTCGAATTCGGCCTTGTCCGTAAAAGGATTCTTGACGAACGAATACATGTTGATGGCGATCAGGCGGCACGAGTCGCCTCCCTGCATGGCGATCTCGGAGCAAGGATTGGTCGATTCGTTGCGGTAACCGGGGTAGACCGACGAGGTGGAATACCGGTGCTGACGGTCCCAGAAGATGATTCCCGGCTCGGCCGTATTGTGTGCCGAAGCGATGATCTTGTTCCACAATTCGCGCGCTTTGATCGTCTTGTTGTACTTCGGATCGGGATTGTCCAGCGGCCAGTGCTGCACGTACTCGGTATCGTGCTCGACCGCCTGCATGAATTCGTCGGAGATACGCACCGACACGTTGGCGCCCGTTACCTTGGTCAGGTCCTGTTTGATCGTGATAAAGTCCTCCACATCGGGATGGGCCACATCCATGGTGAGCATCAACGCCCCCCGGCGGCCGTTCTGCGCCACCTCGCGCGTAGTGTTGGAAAAACGCTCCATGAAGGACACCGCACCGGTCGTAGTCCCGGCGGCATTGGATACCACGGAATTTTTGGGACGCAACCCGGAAATATCCACCCCCACCCCGCAGCGGCGCTTGAACAGTTGGGCCAGTTGTTCATCGGTGTGGAAGATACCTCCGTAGGAGTCGATCACCGAAGGTACCACCACGCAGTTGGACAGGGAGGCGATGATCTCCTTGTTGCCCAGAGCCGTCATCACGCTCCCCTGGGGAACGATATAACGGAAGCTGTCGAACAGATCGAAAATCTCCTTCTCGCCCATTTCGGAACGCGCCTGTCCATAGGCCGAAAGGCGGGCTTTGTTCTTGGCCGGGTATTTCTTTTCGATCCGGGCAAATTCGCTGGCCATCCGATGGTGCATGTCGGCCGGCGTTTTCTCGAGGATGCTGCCGTCCAAATCCTTGAGCGCGTACTTCTTCGCCCAAGTGGTTGCCGCCAGTTCATCCCCGTCGAAGTACTTCAAGGCTTCTGCCAAAACCTCCTCGTACGGATACGTTTTCTTTTTTTTCGAAGGCGCGCCCGCCTCCCCTGTCGAGTTTTTCATCACACAGATAATTTTTTAAGGCCCGCCGGCTGATCGGATTTTCAACGGACCGTTTCCGAAATTTATTTATGGTCTTTGTTTTGCTGTAACAAATGCCTACCTTTACCTGTCTTGAAAAAAGGCGGCC
>DVLY01000050.1 GCA_018715295.1 Candidatus Merdimorpha stercoravium
CGGCGCGCCCGTACGGGCGCGCCGCTTGCCCGCCTGCCCGAGGAGTCAAAGACAAGGCTTATTCGCCGTCTTCCAGTTTTTCGAGCGCATAGCGCATATCGACCTCCTTGGCGATCAGATCGCGCAAACTCTCGATCGGCACACGCAGCTGCTGCATCGTATCCCGATGACGGATCGTTACCTGCCCGTCCTTGAGCGTCTCGTGATCCACCGTTACGCAGATCGGCGTACCGATGGCGTCCTGACGACGATAGCGGCGGCCGATGGCATCCTTCTCGTCGTAAGCCACATGGAAGTCGTACTTGAGCATCCGGACGATCTTCTGCGCCTCCTCGGGCAAGCCATCCTTTTTCAACAAAGGCAACACCGCCACCTTGACCGGAGCCAGCACATACGGCAGGCGAAGCACCGTGCGGGTAGAACCGTCCGGCAGGGTCTCCTCCACGAGCGAATGCGAGAACACGGCCAGGAACATCCGGTCCAGCCCGATGGAAGTCTCGATCACGTACGGCGTGTAGCTCTCGTTGGTCTCCGGATCGAAGTACTGCATCTTGCGGCCGGAATACTTCTCGTGGTTCGAAAGGTCGAAATCGGTCCGCGAATGGATCCCTTCCAGCTCCTTGAACCCGAATGGGAAACGGAATTCGATGTCCGTAGCGGCATTGGCGTAGTGCGCCAGTTTGTCGTGGTCGTGGAAACGGTAGTTCTCCGCTCCCATGCCCAGGGTGGTGTGCCACTTCATCCGGCGCTTCTTCCACGTCTCGAACCACTCCATTTCGGTATGAGGACGTACGAAGAACTGCATCTCCATCTGCTCGAACTCCCGCATGCGGAAGATGAACTGACGGGCGACGATCTCATTGCGGAAAGCCTTACCCATCTGCGCGATCCCGAAGGGCAGTTTCTGGCGGGCGGATTTCTGGACGTTGAGGAAGTTGACGAAGATCCCCTGTGCCGTCTCGGGACGCAGGTACAGGTCGGTCGTTCCTTCCGAAACCGAACCCAGCTTGGTGCTGAACATCAGGTTGAACTGGCGCACCTCCGTCCAGTTGCGCGAACCGGTGTCGGGATCGGCGATCTCCAACTCCTCGATCAACGCCTTGACATCGGCCAGGTCGTTCTTTTCCAGCGAATGCGACAGGCGCTGGATGATCTCGCGCTGACGGAGACGATTCTGGGCAATGTGTTCGTTGGTAGCCACGAATTTTTCCGGATCGAAAGCCGCTCCGAAACGTTTGGCCGCTTTGGCGATCTCCTTCTGCACCTTGTCCTCCATCTTGGCCACGTAATCCTCCACCAGGACATCGGCACGGTAGCGGCGTTTGGAATCCTTGTTGTCGATCAGCGGGTCGTTGAACGCATCCACGTGCCCCGAAGCCTTCCAGGTGGTCGGGTGCATGAAGATGGCGGCATCCAACCCTACGATGTTCTCGTGCATCTGCACCATGGCCCGCCACCAGTATTCCTTGATATTGTTTTTCAGCAGACTTCCGTAGGGGCCGTAATCGTACACCGCACTCAGTCCGTCGTATATTTCACTCGAAGGAAATACGAATCCGTATTCCTTGGCATGGGAAACCACTTTTTTGAATTGATCTTCGTTGTTTGCCATTGCATCTGTTGTTTTTCGTTCTCTATTCTTTACGAGACTGCAAATTTAGCCTTTTACCGCGAGACCCCGCATCATTTTCCGCAAAAATCCATCCTTCGCCCCGGAAAAACCGGCGAAGCATTTCCGCTGCAGCCCCTCACTGCACCGGTTTCCTCCCTCCACTACCCGACTTTTCTCCACCCCCAGGGACTTCCACCCAATACCCTTGCGCCCTCCCCGGACGAAAGGGAAAAGGCGTCCACGTTTTTTTTCAAAAAAAATTCGCTCCCCCGCACCGAAATATGAAAACGATTTGTAACTTTGCATCACAAAGTACTTTTAGAATGAACAAAAACGAAGCCACCCAAACCCTCGACCAGATCAAGGACCTGATGACCCGCTCGAGAAAATTCCTCACCCTCAACGGCATCACAGCCATCCTCATCGGCCTGTACGCCTGCGTGAGCGCCGGCATCGCCTTCCACCTGCTCGACAACGGGCAACCCTTCCGCTGGGACCGCTTTCCGGAACTGCTGGAGCACACCCCGGGCCACCTCACCGAACTGCTGATCCTGGCCTGCGCGCTCGTCGTCCTGTGCATCGCCACCGCCGTAGCTCTGTGCTGGCATCAGGCGCGCAAAAACGGACAACGCCTGGTCTTCGACGCCCCGGCACGGCGGCTGGTGGGGAGTTTCGCCCTTCCGCTGGTAGTAGGAGGACTGCTGTGCCTTTCCCTGTTCCGGCACGGTTTCTACGGGTTGAGTTCCTCGATCATGCTCATCTTTTACGGGCTGGCGCTGGCCGCGGCTGCCAGCCACACCTATTCGTCCGTCCGGTGGTTGGGCTACGCGGAGATCGTACTCGGGCTGGCGGACAGCTGCATGGAAGGCTACGGGCTGGTGTTCTGGACCCTCGGTTTCGGCGTGCTGCACATCGTGTACGGCATCGCTTTCTGTCTTTTACATCCAAAGAAATGAACCTGGAAGGCCTCGACAAAACCCTGGAGAGCAAAGTACGGCTGGGGATCATGTCCGTGCTGGCGGTGAACGATTCGGTGGACTTCGTTACGCTCAAGTCGCTGCTGGAGCTCACCGACGGCAACCTGGTTACCCACCTGCGCCACCTCGAAACCGCCGGATACCTCACCGTCCACAAACAATTCCTGGGACGCAAACCCCATACGGCCTACACCGCCACTCCGAAGGGTCTGGAGGCTTTCCGCCACCACCTGGAGGCCTTGGAGGCATTCATCCGCGAGAACAAACGCTGAGTTTTTTTTTCGCCTTAAACTTTGAATCACAAAGTACTTTTATAACAGTCTCAGAAAACAAACAAAACACACAAAACCATGACACAACCCGTCCTCCCTCCACAATCCGAAGAAACCCCGCAGGAGAAAAAAGGTTTTTTCCAGCGGAACGCCTTCGCCATCAAACTCGCGCTGATCGGCACGCTGGTACTCTTGCTGCTGATCCCCCTGGCCATGGTCGATTCGCTGGTGTACCAACGGGAATCCCTGGCCCAGCAAACCCGCCAGGAGATCACTTCCCGGTGGAGCGACGCCCAAACCCTCACCGGACCCGTACTGACGCTCTCCTACCGCGAGAAGGAAGACAAGACCTCCCCGGACAAGGCTTCCCGCGCGGAGGTCCGGCAGATCGACCTGCTACCCGACGAGCTTTCCGTGCAGGGAGAAGTCCGCACCCAGACGCTGCGGAGAAGCATCTACGAGGCCATCGTGTACCGCTCGCACATCACCCTGGAGGGGACATTCCGCTTAAACGAGGACGAGGCGGCGTTCGTGCGCTCCCTTTCGCCCGAGACGGCCGATGCCCGGGTGTCCGTCGGCATCACCGACCTGCGGGGGCTGGAAAAACCCCTCGAACTGTCGTGGAACGGGGATAGCCTGACGTTCGCTTCGGGAGAAGGCCGCGGGTCGGGGCTCCTCTCGGGAGTGGCGGCCGCAGTCGATGCTACGCCGCTGCTGCAAGCGGATACGACGGTGCTCTTCCGCATCGAGATGGAACTCAAGGGCTCGGATGCGCTGTACTTCGCCCCCATAGGACGCACCACGAGCATACGGATCGAGTCGGACTGCCCCACGCCGAGTTTTACCGGCAATTTCCTGCCGTCGCACCGGGAGGTGCGCTCCGACGGTTTCTCCGCCCAATGGGACGTGATCGGGATGAACCGCAACTATCCGCAGGTGTTCGATTTCTCCGCGGCCGAAGCGCGGGTGCAGGATTCCGTCTTCGGGGTGGAACTGCTGGTGCCGGTAGCCCAGTACCAAATGACGGAACGCGCCGTGAAATACGCCATCCTGATCCTGCTGCTCACCTTCGTGGTGGTGCTGTTTGCCGAGACGCTCCTGCGGCGGCCGCTGGGAATCTTCCACTACCTGTTGGTCGGGCTGGCGCTGATCCTGTTCTACTCGCTGCTGATCGCCCTGTCCGAACACTTGCGCTTCGGCTGGTCCTACGCGATAGCCAGCGTGATGATCGTCGGGATGCTCTTCCTGTACACCTACGCCCTGTTGCGGGAGAAGAAAGCCGCCCTGGGTGTCGGCGGCATGTTGGCCGGGCTGTACCTCTATATCTACATCCTGCTGCAGATGGAAACCTACGCGCTGCTGGCCGGAAGCCTCGGGCTGTTCGTCATCCTGGCGGGCGTGATGTTCGTCTCGCAAAAGATAAACCGGCCCAAAGAGCCTTCCGGGGGCAAGCGCTGACCGGG
>DVLY01000051.1 GCA_018715295.1 Candidatus Merdimorpha stercoravium
ACCTTTGTTTCTCCGGGTCGGGATGCTTTCCGACAGCGGAAGGGGGGGGGGATTCCCTTTCCGTGCGCCCGGCAGGACAGAAAAACAGATCGACAAGACGATGGACAGTGTACGTTTGAAAAAGATAGAAAGCCTGCTTACCGAGGAACTTTCGGATATCCTGCGGCGGTGGGCCAAGGAGAACAAGCCGGGTATTCTGGTGAGCGTAACCCGTGTGGCGGTAACCTCCGATTTGTCTTTGGCACGGGTGCGGGTGAGCCTGTTCCCGGTAAAGGACAAGGCGGGACTTCTGGCCGAACTACGGGAGCAGATGCCCCGTTTCCGCGGCGAGTTGGGCAACCGTATTCGGCATCAGGTGCGCAAGATTCCCGAATTGGAGTTCTTCGACGACGATTCGCTCGATTATATCGAGGCCATCGACCGCGAGTTGCGGGGCGAGGGGGAGAACCCGATCAGAAAATAGCACAAGGTTTCCTCCCTCGGGGAGGCCTTCTCCCGATGGGGTTTGCCGGAAAGAGGAAGGGGAAAAGTGAACAGCGGAAAAGAGCCAAGAGAATGTCTTTTGCCTGGTTTGTAGCGCAGCGGTATTTCCGCACCCGGAAGAAGACGTCGGCCGTCGGGATCATCACGGCCGTGGCGACCTTCGGGGTGGCGGTGTCGGTGTTTGCGATGTTCGTGGTGTTGTCCGTATTTTCGGGGCTGCGTACGTTCAATACCGACTTTCTCAATACGTTCGATGCCGACTTGACCGTCCGTCCGGCCAAGGGGAAAGTCCTTTCGGCCGATTCGGCCTGGGTATCCCGGATCGTGAACGCCGAAGGGGTCGAGGCGGTCTCGGCCGTATTGGAAGAAAAGGTGTTCGTTTCCTTTGCCGGGCAGGAGTCCATCGCGGTGCTCAAGGGCGTGGACCGGGCGTATCCCGAGGTGATCGGGGTGGATAGCGTCCTGGTGGCCGGAGGATGGTTATCCGCGCAGGAGCGTTCGGACACGGCGTGGCACGTGGTGGGGATATCGATGGCGTATCGTCTGGGCATGGGAGCGGCCCAGGAGCCGATGCCTCTGCGCGTGTATGTACTTTCGGGAGGGGGGAACCTTTCGCTGGTGCCTGAAAATTCGTTTTCCCGGGCGGATACCTGGACGGCCGGGGTGTTTTCGCACAAGGATTACGACGGGGCGTACTTGTTCGTCGATCTGGATTTTGCCCGGCACCTGTTGCACCGCAGCGCGGAGCAGGCTTCGGGGGTCGAGGTGCGCCTGAAGGAAGGGGCCGATGCGGGGAAGGTGGCGGAAGCGCTCGCCCGTGAGTTGGGTCCCGACTACCGCGTGCGTACGGCGGTACAGAACAAGGAGGCGTACTACAAGATCATGAACACCGAGAACCTGGTGTTGTATTTTGTCTTTACATTGGTGATCGCCATCGCGCTGTTTAATGTGGTGGGGTCGGTGGTGATGCTCATCCTGGACAAACGGGAAAATATCCGCACGATGTGGGCCTTGGGTGCCGATCGCGGGATGCTTCGCGGGATTTTCGTGCGCGAGGGCATGTGGATCGTTGCGGTGGGGGCTGTCGTGGGGCTGGCGTTGGCGGTGCTGCTGGTATGGCTTCAGGCGCGCTACCACCTGGTGATGATCGAGGGAAGCATGCAGGTGCCGTATCCGGTGCGCCTTACCGTAGCCAACGGGGTGGTCGTTCTGGCGACGATCGCTTTGCTGGGTTACCTGGCGGCGCGTTTGTCGGTGGCGGGGATGAAAAATGTATTCAAACGATGAGCGGGCAGAGAAGAGATAAGGGCGATGGGGAGGTTTCCCTGGCCTATCGTTTGGGCGTGCGCGGAGAGGACTTGGCGGCAGAGTACCTTCGCCGGCAGGGTTACCGGGTGCTGGAACGCCGGCTGCGGATCGGAGGGATCGAGATAGACATCGTGGCGCAACGGGGCGACCTGTTGGTGTGGGTGGAGGTCAAGACGCGCTCCACCGACCTTTTTGCGGCGCCCCAGCAGGCGGTCGATGTGAAGAAACAGCGCCGGATGATTGCGGCGGCCGATTTGTACCTGCGGGAGCGGGGCCTTTCCTGCGAGGTTCGTTTCGATATTATTTCGGTGGTGGCCAATCCTTCGCGCGAGGACATTCGCCATATCGAGGGGGCGTTCCTGCCCTTCGTGTAACCTGGGCGGGCAAGCGGGTGCGGGCAAGCGAAAGGCCGGAGGCAACGCCTCCGGCCTTTCGCTTGCCCGCATCCGCTGAAGCAGGGCTGTATGTCTTACAGGAACGAGTAACCCAGCGAAACGGTGAGCAGCGACGGGTTGGCCTTGAACTGCACCGTATTGCCCATGTTCTCCAGGAACGACTTGTCGCCCGAGAAGGGGAACTGGTACCGCGCATCGATCGAGAATTTGTGGATCACCACCCGTGCGCCGACATCCCCGGCCACCTTGACTCCGTGCCGGGCATCCATCAGGTTGACATCGTCGTAGTTCGTGTGGCTGGAAGAAAGGTAGTTGAACGAAGGACCGGCATACACTTCGATCAGTTTGAGCAGGCGAATCCCTACGTGGACGGGAAACTCCACCTTTTCGGATTTCACCTTGTACACCGCACCGTCGCCTTCCGGATCGATCCGCTGTTTGTATGTGCTGTACAAGGCTTCGGCTTCCACAAAAAGCCAGGTGAGCGGCAGATTGACCTTTACGAAAGCACCTCCGGTAAATCCCACGCCGGTGCGTACCGTTCCGTCGGAACTCCAGTCCGAAAAGTCCACACCGGAAGGGTTGGTGTAGTTGGCTCCGATCTTCAGTCCCACCTTCACCGGGCTTTGCGCGTAGAGGGCGGCGCCGCAGAAGATCGAAAGGGCGAGCAAGAATGCGATTTTTTTCATGGTCGTATCGGGTATTTGGTTAGTTCAGTTTGGTGATCATCACATTTTCCCAGTAATTGTCCGGGGCATCGAGGTCGCTCAGAAAGTCGATGCGCTGCTTCCAGCGACGGTTCATCACGTCCTGCACCTCCCAAACTCCGTCGTGGGAACCGGTCCCCGAGATGAGCACCTGCGTGCCGAAGTCGAAGCCCTTTTGCTGCAGGTCGCGGCTTACGGCGATCCAGCGGTGCGACGAAGCGTGGAGCGTGTCGATCTTCCTTCCGCTGGCCGTCATGTCGGTCATCGGGTGGGTCGGTTTGTAAATGGTGGCTGTTACCAATTCGCGGGGTTCCCGTTCGAGCCCCTGGGTGTACGAGACGCTTTGCATCCGTTTGTAAAACTGGTTGGAAAGGGTCTTTACCGGGTCTTTTTCTTGGGAAGAGGAAAACGACGGGTACAAGTATTCCTTGTAGAACTGCTCCTGGAAGCCTTCCGGCATATCGCCGCTGATGAGTTCCTCCGCTTTTTCCGCACTCACGAAATGCAGCGCCAGAAAGCACAGCCCCGCCAGTAAAAGTAAAATATGTTTTTTCGACATAAAAGAACGTTTCGCCATCGCAAGGGAATGCTTTGCAGCATTTCCGGGAAAACCCTCCGAGCGGGAATATCTCGCCCGGCGCGCGGCTGTTACTACAGGCTGCAAAGATACGTCTTTTGTAAGAATCTGTATTACAACACCTTGGTTTTAACGGTTTTTTTAACGACTACAAGGCGCAGGAAGCCCTCAGGGGCAGGTTTTTTAGAAAAGTGTTAAAGCATGGACGGTGTTCTCCCGGGGAACATTTTGTCTCCCCGAGGATTACTTCCCATTCAGTACATGCTGTTCGATGTATTGCGCTACGGCTTCCTCCCGGTTGGTGCCGATGCGCTCGTTGTGCGGCAGAGCTTCGGCCAGTTGGGGCACGGCATTGCCCATCACAATGCCTTTCCCGGCCAGGCGGAGCATGTTCAGGTCGTTCAGTCCGTCGCCGAAAGCCAGCACCTCCTCCGGACGGATCCCTTCGCGCTGCAGAATGCCCGCCACCGCCACCCCTTTGTCGGCATGGATGTCCATCGCCTCGAAGCAGGTGTTCATCGTCCAGAAAAATGACAGGCGCGGGTCGCGAACCTTCCGAACGGTGCGGTCCATGAACTCCACCGCGCGTTCATCGCGGGCCATGAAGCACATCTTGGTGCAGTCCTCGAAATCGGGGAACGTGCTGTAATCCGCCAGCTCGAACAGGAATCCCGACTGGTTCTGATGGGTAACCGATACGGCATCGTATTTGTTGACGAACCATCGCTCTCCCTTGTACAGGTGGAGGTAAACTTCTCGGGGAGCCTCGGCCATGACTTCGGTCAGACGGCGCACTATATCGGGAGCCATCGGATGATAGACCAAACGTTCCTCCTGGGGCGAGAAGACCACTCCGCCGTTTTCCGATACGCGGTACACGGGAATGCCCAGCCCTTTTTCGGCAATGCCGCGCAGGTCGGTGTGGTGGCGTCCGGTAGCCAGGATGATCTTCAATCCGGCCTGGGCCGCGGCGCGCAGCGCCGCGGCCGTGCGGGGGGTGATCCGGCTGTCAGCATCGAAGAGCGTGCCGTCCAGGTCGGATACGATGGCTTTGTATCTGCACATGACGAGCGTCTTTTTTTCAGAGTGTTTTTTCGAGGGGCAAAGGTACGGAAAAGTTTGCACAGCACCTTTATCGGAAGGAGGACGGTGGCTTGCCGGCCCGGTCATTTTTCCCCCTCGCGTTGCGGGTTCGGGGAGGAATGATTACCTTTACCCGGGAAAAAACGAAAGATCCCCCGCCTGCGGGAAAACCAATCACGAAAGCACCACCGATGGAACACAACATCGTCTTTTACGGAACCAAACCGTATGACAAGGCCTCGTTCGACTCGCTGAACAAAGAGTACGGGTTCGACATCCGTTATTTCAAAGGCAACCTCAATATCGACAACGTCCCCCTGACCAAGGGCTCGGACGTGATCTGCATCTTCGTCAATGACAATGCCGACCGGGACGTGATCCGCGCCATGGCCGACAACGGCATCCGCCTGATCGCTTTGCGCTGTGCAGGGTTCAACAACGTCGATCTGAAGGCTGCGCGGGAATGCGGCATCGAGGTGGTGCGCGTACCGGCCTATTCGCCGTATGCGGTGGCTGAATATACCCTGGCGCTGATGCTCACCCTCAACCGCAAGATCTACCGGGCGGCTTGGCGCACGCGGGACGGAAACTTCGCTCTGCACGGTCTGGAAGGTTTCGACATGCACGGCCGTACGGCCGGTGTCGTCGGTACGGGACGCATTGCCAAGATACTGATCCGCACCCTGCGTGCGATGGGAATGCAGGTGCTGGCCTACGATCCTTTCCCGGACCGGGCCTTTGCCGAGCAGCAGGGGATCGAATACGTGCCGCTGGATACCTTGTATGCCGGCTCGGACGTCATCTCGCTCCACTGTCCCTTGACCGAGGAAAACCGCTACATGATCAATGCCGAGGCCATCTCCCGGATGAAGGACGGGGTGATGATCATCAATACCGGACGGGGAAAACTGATCGATACCGAAGCGCTCATCGAAGGTTTGAAATCCAAGAAAGTCGGTTCGGCCGGCCTGGATGTCTACGAGGAGGAAGGCGAATATTTCTACGAGGACCGCTCCGACGCCCTGATCGACGACGACGTGCTGGCGCGCCTGCTCTCGTTCAACAACGTGATCGTTACTTCGCACCAGGCTTTCTTCACCCGCGAAGCGATGTACAACATCGCCCGGACTACCTTGGACAACATCCGCGATTTCTACGCCGGAGCCCCGCTGACCAATCGGATCTCGACCGACTGACCCGCGGCGGGGAAAAGCCGTCAGGGGGCTTTCGGCCTACGGGTGTATTTGGCCGTCAATGCGTATCTTTGCGGCCGTAGGAAAAACGCAACTTTTTTTTGCTCTTTGCAGTGATCGGAAAACGAATTCTTTTGTTCCTTTTGGCTCTCTTGGCGGGGCTGTGTTCGTCCGTTTGGGTGGAAGCCCAAATCCGGATTAAGCATGTGGCCCTGACGATGGACAATGTCCCCTCGGGAGGGAAGGAAGTCAACCTGTCCTGGCTTCAGGTGCGCAATTACGTCGGTGCCCGCGCCCTGGAGGACTCGCGGATGCCGATGGTGGGGTTTGTCAACGAGAAAGCTCTGGTGATGCCCGAGGAACGGGACGACCGCCGCGCGCTGCTGGGCACCTGGCTGCATGCCGGAGCCGAGCTGGGCAACGGGACTTTTTCGGACATTCCCTTGGGACACTCGCAAGGGACCGAGTGGTTCGAGCAGGACATCGAATACGGCGAGCGCCTCACCCGGGAGGTGGTGCGCGAGTACGGGGACACGCTCCGGTATTTCCGCTTTCCGGGCATGGACCTCACGGGGGCGTCCGACCAGGACCTGGATCGGGTGAACGCTTTTCTGCAGCGGGAGAACTACACCCCGGTTACGGCGACCATCCGTTTCGACGACGAGCCGTTCAATACCCCTTACGTCAATTCCAAGATCGAGAACGACACGGTGCTGGTGCGCTACATCGGCGAGCGATACTTGGAATACGTCAAACAGGTGCTCGACCATTACGAGGCACTCTCGCAGGACAATTTTTCCCGGCAGATCACCCACATTCTCTCACTGCGCTGCAGCGAGATAAACAACGAAATGCTCGGTTACCTGCTGTACATCCTTTGGGAAAAAGGGTATCGGTTCATTACCCTCGAAGAGGCTTTGGCCGATCCCCTCTACCGCGAACATCTCCCCGAGCGGTACAGGGGCGGGTATTTTTGGGACTATGCCACCGGATTGCGATATCCGGACACTCCGGTGCGTGTGCCGGCGATGATCCGGGCGCTGTACCAGTATCAGGCGTATTGACCGGAGAGTGGGTTTCGGGTGTTTTTCTTTTTGTTAAAACCGATCCGACTTTCGGGGCGGAAGTCGTATTTTTATCTTTCGATTTGTTTTGTCGGAAATTAAAAGATTCGTGAGATGAAAATCCGTATTTGTTGGATGGCACTCGGGGTGGGACTTCTCCTGGGGTGCAAGGCCGGACCCGCTCCGGAGGAGCAGGGCAGCGGAAATCCCGTGATCGAAAACATCCTCGCGCGCAAGAGCGTGCGCGCGTACACCTCCCGTCCGATCGAGCAGGAAAAGATAGACCTGCTGCTGCGCAGCGGCATGGCAGCCCCCAGCGGGAGCGACAAGCGCCCGTGGGCGTTTGTCGTCTTGCAGGATCGCGACCGGTTGGATACCTTGGCCGCGGAGTTGCCTTACGCCAAGATGCTCACCCAGGCCCAGGCCGCCATCGTGGTGTGCGGCGATACGCTGGCTTCGAAACTCTGGAGGGAGGATTGCTGCGCGGCGACCGAAAACATCCTCCTGGCGGCTGAGTCGATGGGGCTTGGTGCCGTATGGACCGCCGCCTATCCCTACCCTGAACGGGTGGAGGCCGTGCGGAGGCAGACAGGGCTGCCCGCGCACATTGTCCCCTTGTGCGTCATCCCGATGGGCTATCCCCGGGGCGTGCAGACTCCCAAGGACAAGTACGATGCCTCGAAGATCCACTATGGGCAGTGGCAAGCGAACGTCCTGTAAAAACGGAGTGAAGGGAAGAGAGGAAAAGAAAATCTGATATTTTGCCTGCAAACGATACTGAAGCCGATGAATGTTAAACCCGTCAAAGAGGTTCTGTTTACCAACAGTTTTCGCTACATCCTGGCGGCGAACTTTCTGTTGTTTTTCGCCTTTTACCTCATTATGCCCATCCTGCCGTTTTACCTGACCGAGGAATTCGGCGCCGGGCGCTCGCTGCTCGGGGTGATCCTCTCGTGCTATACGGTAGCGGCCTTGTGCATTCGTCCGTTTTCGGGATACCTGCTGGATATGTTTTCCCGCAAGCCCCTCTACATGTTGGCTTATTTTGCCTTTACGGCCATTTTCGGCGGGTACATGCTGGCCGGGACGCTGGGCTTGTTCATCGCCTTGCGCATTTTTCACGGTTTTGCTTTCGGGATGGTAACCGTCGCCGGAAACACCATCGTGATCGACATCATGCCCTCTTCCCGGCGGGGGGAAGGGCTGGGGTATTACGGCTTGGCCAACAACATCGCCATGAGTTTCGGGCCGATGATCGGGCTGTTCATGCACCAACTGTATTCCTATGAAGTGATCTTTACCATGGCGCTGGTCTTCGGCATGTTGGGGCTGACGATGGCCGGCATGGTCAAAACGCCGCACCGCGATCCGGTACGGCGCGAACCCTTGTCGTTGGACCGTTTCTTCCTGCTCAAGGGGCTTCCGGCCGGGGTGTCGCTCCTGTTGCTGTCCATCCCTTATGGGATCACGACGACTTATGTGGCCATGTACGCCCAGGAAATAGGCCTTGGCGTGAGCCCGGGACTTTATTTTACCCTCATGGCGGTGGGGCTGGCGGTTTCCCGGCTTTTTTCCGGCCGGCAGGTGGACAAGGGGCGTATCACGGCCGTGATCTCCCTGGGGATGTGCCTGGCCTGCGTGAGTTTCTTCGCCCTCTCGGAGTGTGAGGATCTGGCCGGGTGGAATCCGGGGGTGGCTTCGGCGGCCTTTTTGACCATTGCGCTGTTGCAGGGGGTGGCCTTCGGGACGATGTTTCCGGCGTTCAATACCTTGTTTGTCAATCTGGCACCCAACAATCAGCGGGGTACGGCCACCTCGACCTATCTGACCAGTTGGGATGTGGGGATCGGGATCGGGCTGATGGTCGGGGCGTGGATCGCGCAGGTCTTCGGCGGATTTTCCCATGCCTATCTCCTGGGCGGGGTGCTGACGGTGATCTCCACGCTGTATTTCTGGCTGTACGTGGGGCCGCATTTCAACCGCAACAAGCTGCGGTAAGGCTTCTTCGGGAAACCTGCGGGTAAGAAAAGAAAACCGCCGCGCACCTTTGGTGCGCGGCGATTTGTTGTCCGGAGCGTTTCTCCGGCGCCTTCGGGGTGAAAGATGGGTCTCGAACCCACGACCTTCGGAACCACAATCCGACGCTCTAACCAACTGAGCTACATTCACCGTGTTTGCGGGAGCAAAGATAGGGTTTTTTCCGGCTTTGGGCAAATCGTCCGTCTATTTTTTCTCCCGGGGGCGGAAAAATCCTACCTTTGTACTTTCTCAAAAGCATTTTGCGATGGAAAACACCTACGACCTGATCGTGATCGGCGCCGGCCCGGGCGGGTACAGCGCCGCCGTACGCGGAGCCCAACTGGGGCTTCGCACCGCTATCGTAGAGCGGGAAAATTTGGGCGGGATCTGCCTCAACTGGGGATGTATCCCCACCAAAGCCCTGTTGAAAAGCGCGGAAGTCTACACCTACCTGAACCACGCGGCCGACTATGCCCTTGCGGAGGTGTCGGTCCCGGTGCCCGACCTGCCGGCCATCGTGCAACGCAGCCGCGAGGTCGCCGCCCAGATGAGCCGGGGGGTGGAATTCCTGATGAAAAAGAACAAGATCGACGTGTTTTTCGCCACGGCGCGCGTGCTGCCCGGCCATCGGGTGGAGATCGTCCCCACGGACGGAGGAGCGTCCCGCGAATTGTCCGCCCCGCACATCCTGATCGCTACCGGAGCGCGTTCGCGCCAGTTGCCCGGCCTGCCTCAGGACGGGGAGCGCATCATCGGTTACCGGCAGGCGCTCACCTTGCAGCAGTTGCCCGAAACGATGCTGGTGGTCGGATCGGGGGCCATCGGGTCGGAGCTGGCGTATTTCTACAACGCCCTCGGGACGAAGGTTACCGTGGTGGAATACCTGCCCCGCATCCTTCCGCTCGAAGACGCCGAAGTGTCCCGCGAGGCGGAGCGCATTTTCCGCAAGCGCGGCATCAAGTCCATGACCGGCACCCAGGTGCTGGAAGCCCGGCCGACTGCGGAAGGAACCGTGCAGGTGACGGTGCAGAATGCCAAAGGCTCGCAGGAACTCTCGGCCGACGTGGTGCTCTCGGCGGCCGGCATTCAGGCCAATATCGAAGACCTGGGGCTGGAACAGGTGGGGATCGAAGTGTCCCGAGGAAAGATCGTGGTAGATCGTTTCTACCGCACCAGCGTGCCGGGGTATTATGCCATCGGCGACGTGGTGCCCGGTCCGGCGCTGGCGCATGTGGCGGCAGCCGAGGCCGTGGTAGCGGCCGAGGCCATCGGTGGGCTTACTCCCGAGCCGGTGGATTACGGCAATATCCCGGGAGCTACCTACATCACTCCCCAGGTGGCTTCGGTGGGACTGACCGAAGAGAAGGCCCTGCAGGAGGGATACACCCTGCGGGTGGGGAAATTCCCCTTCACCGCTTCGGGCAAGGCGCGCGCCGCAGGCCGCGCCGAGGGCTTCGTCAAGGTGATCTTCGACCAGAAGACCGACCGCTTGCTCGGCACGCACATCATCGGCGAGAATGCCACCGAGATGATCGCCGAAGCGGTAGTCGCCCGCAAAGGCGGACTGACGGCCATGCAGCTCTTGCGCGCCGTGCATCCGCATCCCACGATGAGCGAAGGATTTTACGAAGCGGTAGCCGCTGCTTACGGGGAGGCGATCAATCTCTGAGGCGGCGATGAAGTACTATCTGTCCCTGGGGGGCAATCTGGGCGATACGCGGGTCATCTTCCAAGGCGCGTTGGCGCGCATCGGACAGGCGGTGGGAACGGTGGAGCGGGTCTCCTCGTTTTACCGGACAGCTCCGTGGGGCTTCGAGGCTCCGTCCGATTTTCTCAATGCGGCGGCGGTGGTGGAGAGTTCCCTCCCGCCCGAGGAGGTGTTGGCCGCCTTGTGGACCATCGAGAAGGAGTTCGGCCGGGTGCGCACGGGGAAGGGGACGGGGTACGCCTCGCGTTCCTTGGATCTGGACATCGTCTTTGTCGAGGACCGGGTGATCGATACGCCCGATCTCACCGTGCCTCATCCGTTGGCTCACCGCCGGCGTTTTGTCCTGGAGCCTTTGGCCGAGATCGCGCCGCAGTTGCGTCATCCGGTGCTGGGCAAGACGGTTGCCGAACTGTTGGCGGAGTGTCCCGATCGTTGAACGGGCAGGGGAAAGTCTTGGGAAAGCAGCGGTGTTTTGCCCGCCATTGCGTATTTTTGCTAAAAAGTAGAAAAAGAAGATAGAATACGATGAAGATAGCTTTTTTGTCCGACTTGCACGGCTCGGCGTGTGCGGCCCGGGCGGGGCTTGAGGCCGCAGATGCCTGGGGCGCCGACCGGATCGCCATCCTAGGCGACGTGATGTACCACGGCCCGCGCAACCCTCTTCCGCAAGGGTATGCACCGGCCGAGGTAGCCCGCTTGCTCAACCGGTATGCCGACCGGATCGTGGCCGTGCGCGGGAATTGCGATAGCGAAGTCGACCAGATGTTGCTCGAATACCCGATGATGGGGGACAGCGCCTTGATCGCTACTCCCGAGCACGATATTTTTCTCACGCACGGGCATATCTACTGTCCGGAAAACCATCCGAGGCTGCGTCCCGGGACGATCCTGGCCTTCGGGCACATCCATACGCCCGTGGCGGGGCAGAGCGGGGACTTGTTCTTTTTCAACCCCGGTTCGGCGGCGCTGCCCAAGGAACCGTTCCCGCCTACCTGGGGACGCTACGACGGAAACTGTCTGGAGGTGGTGGATTTCGAGGGAAAGGTGATAAAATCTTGTCCGTTATGAGCCAGGGAGAGGATACGCCCTTGAATGAAAAAGGGCACATGGATTTCGTGATGCTCGAAGGGGTCGATGTGCAGGCTTATCCGCAGTATGCGGCGATGAGCGCTTCGGAGCGCCGGAGCCTTCCTTCGACCAATTTCTGGCGCCAGAAAAACGGCCAGCCGCTCATCCCCGTGCCGCCCGAGGATCGGTATTACTACCACTATTTCCGGGGGGTGGATCAGGTGAGCTACGTCAATACGCCGCTGAAAAAGAAAGAGGCGTGAGGTGTGCTTTCCCGCCCCTGTCGGGGCGAGGCGGGTAGGCTTGCACCCAAAACGGAAGAGGCGGGGACGAGTATCGTCCC
>DVLY01000052.1 GCA_018715295.1 Candidatus Merdimorpha stercoravium
CTTTGAACCAGCGGGCGATGATCTTGGTCACGGTAATTCCCGCCACCTCGGCGCCCACCCCGAAAACGGAATACCCGGCCGCTGCGACGAACACCCCGGTCTTGTAGCCGAAGATCAATTCTTCATTGCCGGCCAAGGCCGTAATGCCGTAGTACTGCACCAGCGTTCCCCCGGCCATGAGCAGCACGGCCAGTTTGCCGGTAAAGCGCACTCCGAAGCGGTCGATGAGAAAACCGCCCCAGATGAGCATCAGCAAAAATACGTTGAGGAAACTGTAGGCTCCGGTAAAAAATCCGAACTCCGAACCGCTCCACCCCAGCTGTTCCTCCAGCATCTCCTGCAGGGGAGCCATCACGTCGTTCACATAGTAGGCCGCCATCATGGTGAAAGCCACCACGGCCAGCGCCGTCCAGCGCATCGCGGCCGAATCGCGCAAAGTCCGCCCCGGGGCCGCTGTCATCTTGTCTGTCATCGGGATAAAAAGTCTGTTTTCTATTATCCGGCAAAGTTAGCCCTTTTTCCCGGGGTATGAAAACCGTTTTCTGCAAGACGAGTTCGATCTCCAAGAGCCCCTTCCGGGCAAAAAATGCGACGGAGAAAACCGCCCGGAAGAGGCGGCAAGAAAAAGGTTAAACTACACCCGCCGCCTTGTCCCTCCCGAAACTTTTGCGTTACTTGCACCCTGCGAATGAAAAACAAAACGTCCTTTATGCCCCAGCGAAAACTGTTTTCCCCCGACGACAAAATGTCGGACATCCTCCAGTCCAACTACCGCCTGCTGCCGCTGCTGCCCCGCTTCGGGCTCACGCTGGGCGTGGGTGAGAAAACCGCCCGGCAGCTCTGCCGGGAAAAAGGAGTGGACTGCACCCTGATGCTCACCATCTTCAACCTCTACACCCACCCCGACTACCTGCCGACCGTCGGACAGGTCGCCGCCCTGCCCTTGGAGGACCTGCTGGAATACCTGCTCTCCAGCCACCGGTATTACCGCCAGGACCGCATCCCCCACATCCGGCAGCACCTGGAGCAGATCGTCGCCCCCCGTCCGGATGCCGAAGCCCGGGTGATGCTCGGCTTTTTCGACCAATACGCCCGCGAGGTCGCGCAACACCTCGACTACGAGGAAAACACCGTATTCCCCTACATCCGCACCCTGTCCCAGGGACGGAAATCGCCGCAATACGACATTTCGGTCTTCGAGAGAAACCATACGGACATCGAGGAAAAACTCTCCGACCTGTCGAGCATCCTGATCAAATACCTCACCCCGAGCGGCGACGGAAGCCAGGAAAACGAAATCCTGCTGGACCTCTACCTGCTGGGCGAGGACATCGCCCGCCATACCCTGATCGAAGACAAAATCCTGGTGCCGCTGGCCGGAGAACTCGAAAAACAAGCCCAATGACCCCTCGCAAGAAATACCGCCTCGCCCTGATCGAACCTTCGGAGATCGTCCGTACGGGAGTCAAAGCCCTGCTGGCCGCCGAAGGCAGTTTCGAACTGACGGCCACGGCCGCCGACATCCGCCAATGGAGCGCCTTCCCGCCCGCCCTGCCGCCGGATGTCCTGCTGGTGAACCCTTCCCTGGCCGACCGGCACGGGCGCACCCACATCCGCACGTTGCTCTCGGCCGAGGCTTCGACTCTGGTGGGCGCGCTGCTGTACACGTACCTCCCGCAGGAAGAACTCGCGCAATACGACTGCGTCGTGGAGATCGACGACCCGAAAGAGACGGTGGTCAAAAAACTGCTGCACGCCCTGCAAAACCGCGAGCGGGAAAACGAACCGGCGCGCGAAAACCCCGAACTGTCCGAACGGGAAAAGGAGATCCTCGCTTCGCTGGTCAAAGGCCATACGCACAAGGAGATCGCCGCCATCCACCACCTGTCGGTGCATACCGTGATCTCCCACCGGAAGAACATCTCGCGCAAGACCGGTATCAAAACCGTATCGGGTCTGACGGTGTACGCACTGCTGAACCACCTGATCCGACCCGAAGACCTCGAAACGGAATAAACCGAACGTATTTTTCCTACCCCTTTTCGCCCCGGGGAGCGCCGGGAGTTTCCCTTCGATTCTCCCTTACGCCTCCTTGTTGCCCCCTTTTGCCTTCTTTTACCCCCCTGCCGCCCTGCTCTTCCCTCACGCAAGGGGGATCGGCCTCAAGCCTCCTGCGGGGGATAGTCCTGTGCCGGACGGCGTCCCGAGACGGCGGCCATGCCCGCTTGCACCAAAGCACCCAGTTCGTCCTCGCCGGGGTACAGATGTACCGGAGCGATAAACTCGATGCGGGGGATAAGGCTGGCCATCACCACCTTGTTTTGCGCCATGCCGCCCGTGATCAGGATCGCATCCACCCGTCCCGAAAACACCGGTGCGAGCGAGCCGATCTCCTTGGCCACCTGATAGACCAGCGCATCGAAGATAAGGCCGGCCTGAGCGTTTCCTTCCTGGTCGCGCATCCGCACCACTTCGCGCATGTCGCTCACTCCCATGTAAGACAGCACCCCGCCCCGGCCGTTGATCATGGCCAGCATTTCGCGCTGGGTGTACTGCCCCGAAAAACACATCCGCACCAGATCGCCTACCGGCAAGGTACCGGAGCGCTCCGGAGAGAAAGGCCCCTCGCCGTCGATGGTCTGATTGACATCCACCACGCGGCCTGCGCGGTGAGCCGCTACGGAAATCCCCCCACCCATGTGGGCGACGATGAGGTTGAGCTCCGAATAGGGCCTACCGATCTCGGCGGCATACCGGCGGGCCGTCGCCTTTTGGTTGAGGGCATGGAAAAACGATTTGCGCACAAAGTTGGGATGGCCCGATATGCGGGCTACGGGGTCCATCTCGTCCACCACCACCGGGTCGGCGATATAGCACGGGATCCCTCCCAGGTCCTGGGAAATGGCCTGGGCGATAAAGGCTGCGATGTTGCTGGCATGGCGGGTTGCGCTGGTACGCAGGTCGGAGAGCATCTGTTCGTTGATGCGGTACGTCCCGGAAGGGATGGGACGCAACACGCCCCCGCGCGCCATAATAAAATCGAGGGTGGACAAGTCGATCCCGGCCTGCTCCAAGGCCTCGAGCACCGCGCGCTTGCGGAAATCGAGCTGGTCGAGGATGTCCGCAAAGGGAGCGAGTTGTTCGGGCGTGTGGCCGATATTCTTTTCAAACGACAGGGTAAGGTCTTCGAACACCCCGATTTTGGTCGAAGTCGAACCGGGGTTGATCACCAGGCTTCTGTATTTTTTCAAGGTATCAGTGGATAAAACGGTTTTTCTTTTTCTTTCTCTTCTCCGGATTTTTCTTTCGCTGCGATCCTTATCCGGGTCTTTTTTTTCATCCGGACTCTTCCTGCAACTCTCTTTGTCCAGCCCCCTCCGGGGTCAGCGCAGCGAGCCGGCCACCGCCAGAGCGATCGAGGCCAGTTTGGCATCCATCGTATCGGCGCGCGAAGTGAGCACGATGGGCGCTGCCGCCCCGAGGATGACCGCTCCCATGCGGCATTCGGTAAAGAAGGCAAAGGACTTGTAGAGGAGGTTGCCCGCCTCGATATCGGGAGCGAGCAGGATGTCGGCATCGGCCGCTACGGGGCTTTCGAAGTGCTTGTCGCGTTTGCTCTCCTGCGAGACCGCCAGGTCGAAGGACAAGGGGCCATCCACCAGGCAATCGACGATCTCGCCCCGGGCGTTCATCTGCTTGAGGGCGTCGGCATCGAGGGTAGCCGGCATCTTGGGGTTCACCTGCTCGATGGCCGCCAGTACGGCCACCTTGGGCGTGTCGATGCCCAAACGACGGACAAAGTCCACCGTATTTTGCACGATGACTGCTTTTTCTTCCAGGGTGGGAGCGATGTTCATCGCTGCATCGGTGAGTACCAGGAGCTTGTGGTAGGCCGGGATCTGGAACACGGCCAGATGAGAGATCAACCGGTCGGTACGAAGCCCCCACTGGCGGTTGAGCACTCCTTTCATGATCTGCGGGGTGGTCACCCCGCCTTTCATCAGGATGTCGGCCTGCCCGGAGCTGACCATGCGCACCGCTGTTTCGACCATTCCTTCGGCATCCTCGGCTTCGACGATCTGCACGCCTTCCACCGAACGGCCCAGGTTTCGGGCGGCCCCGTGGATCTCGTCCCGCCGGCCGACCAGGATGGGGGTAACGAACCCCATCGCCGAGGCTTCGAGCGCAGCCTCCAACGCATGTTCATTGGACGCCTGGCACAGGACCAGACGGCATCCGTGCCCCTTCTGACGGGCAAGGGAAAAAATATCGTCGATCGTTTTTATCATGGTGTGATGGTTGTTTTTTCGTTTTCTTGCCTTTTACAGCGAAGGTTTCTTTCAGGCGGTTTTCGCCCCTTGCGCTACCGCGAAACGGGCGAGTTGGCTCTGGGCATATTTGCGGGTGACGCGGAATTCCGCCGGAGGGTTGTCCGGCAGGTCGAACATCGCATCGGTGAGCACCGCCTCGCACAAGGTGCGAAGCCCCCGCGCCCCGGTCTTGAACTCCAAAGCCTTGTCCACGATGTATTCCAACGCTTTTTTGTCGATCTTCAGCCGCACCCCGTCCATCTCGAACAAGCGCTCCATCTGGCGCACGACGGCATTGCGGGGTTCGGTGAGGATACGCAACAGATCCTCGCGGGTCAGGGCATCCAGGTGCGTGATCACCGGCAGACGGCCGATCAGCTCGGGAATGAGCCCGAAAGACTTCAAGTCCTGCGGGGCTACGTAACGCATGATGTTTTCCGAGGAGATCGTCCCCAGGTTCTCGGCCGAATAACCCACCGTCTGTTTGTTGAGCCGCTGGCTGATCTTGCGCTCGATCCCGTCGAACGCACCGCCGGCGATGAAAAGGATGTTGCGGGTGTCGATCTCGATGAATTTCTGTTCGGGATGCTTGCGTCCGCCTTGCGGGGGAACGTTTACCTTGGCGCCCTCGAGCAGTTTGAGCATGGCCTGTTGCACTCCTTCGCCCGACACGTCGCGGGTGATGGAGGGGTTGTCGCTCTTGCGGGCGATCTTGTCGATCTCGTCGATAAAGACGATGCCGCGCTCGGCCTTGCGCACGTCGTAGTCGGCGGCCTGCAAGAGTTTGGTCAGCATGGTCTCCACGTCCTCCCCCACGTAACCGGCTTCGGTGAGTACCGTGGCATCGACGATGGTAAAGGGCACATCGAGCAGCCGGGCGATGGTCCGGGCGAGCAGCGTCTTGCCCGTACCGGTGGGCCCCACCAGCAGGACGTTGGACTTTTCGATCTCCACCTCCTCGTCGCGCTTCTGCCCCAGGCGTTTGTAGTGGTTGTACACCGCTACCGAGAGGACTTTCTTGGCCTCCTGCTGGCCGATGACGTACTGGTCGAGGTAGGCCTTGATCTGCGAGGGGCGTTTGATCTGCGAAAGATCGACCGAGGCCTCCTGCTCATCCTTCCGGGAGACCTCCTCCTGGAGGATGCGCATGGCCTGTTCGATGCACTCGTCGCAGATGTTGGCCTCGATCCCGGTGATCAGCAGACGGGTCTCGCTTTTGGGACGCCCGCAGAACGAACAGTGTTTCTGATGGTTTGCCATTATTTGGTCGAGGGGGTGTGTTTCTTTTTCTTTTCGAGGATCTCGTCGATCATGCCGTACTCCAGGGCTTCGGACGAGGTCATCCAGTAATCGCGGTCGGAGTCCTTCTCGATCTTTTCAAACGGTTGCCCCGAATGCTCGGCCATGATGGTGTAGAGTTCGTCGCGCAGTTTCTTGATCTCGCGCGCCGTGATCTCGATGTCGGACACCTGCCCCTGCGCCCCGCCCATCGGCTGGTGGATCATCGTGCGGGAATGGCGCAAAGCGGCCCGCTTGCCCTTCGCTCCGGCGCACAGCAACACGGCGGCCATCGAAGCGGCCATACCGGTACAGATGGTGGCCACGTCCGGGCCGACGAACTGCATCGTATCGTAAATGCCCAATCCGGCATACACGCCTCCACCGGGCGAATTGATGTAAATGCTGATGTCCTTGGTCGCATCCACCGAGGAGAGGAACAGGAGCTGCCCCTGGATGATGTTGGCCACATCGTCGTTGATGGCCGTGCCCAGGAAGATGATGCGGTCCATCATCAGACGGGAGAACACGTCCATCTGGGCGACATTGAGCTGGCGCTCTTCGATGACCGTGGGCGAGATGTACTCCCCGTAGACCGAGGCATAACGGTCCAGGCGATAGCTGGAAATGCCCAGATGCCCTACGGCATATTTGCGGAATTCGTCTTTTTCTTTCATTCGGTATGCGTTGTCTTTTCTTCGGTTGCAAAAATAAGAAATCGTCCCGGTACCGCCC
>DVLY01000053.1 GCA_018715295.1 Candidatus Merdimorpha stercoravium
AGAAGGGATGGAGGCAGGGAAGTCAGTCCTTGCGGAATTTGAGTGCGCTCCACCGGTCTTTTTCGAGCGCCTTTACCTGCGTGAACCCGTGCTTGGCCGCTTCCTGCTCGATCGCGGCGTTGTCCGGAGTGTAAAAACCACTCATTACCAAAAAACCACCGGGACGGACGGCGCGTGCGTAGTCCGCCATGTAGCGCAGCAGAATGTTGCGGTTGATGTTGGCCAGGAACAGGTCGAAGGTCTGCTCGCCCAGGACCTCCGCACCGCCCTGTACCACCCGGATCTGCGGGCAGGCATTGGCGGCGACGTTGTCTTTCGCGTTTTCGTAGGCCCAGGAGTCGATGTCGGCGGCCAGGACGTTTTTCGCGCCTTTCTTGGCCGCGGCAATGGCCAGAACGCCCGTCCCGCATCCCATGTCGCACACATCCTTGCCGGCGCAGTCGGTGTCCAGCACATGGGCGACCATCATGTAGGTCGTCTGGTGGTGTCCCGTACCGAAGGACATGCGCGGCTCGATGAGGATGTCCATTCCCGAGGCAGGGGCCGGGTGGAACGGAGCGCGGATCGTGGCCTGCCCTTCGACTTCGATGGGCGAGAAGTTCTTTTCCCACTCCTCGTTCCAGTTGCGCTGGGGGATCTTCGTTACTTGGTACGATATCTGAAAACCCTCCAGGTCCCAGAGGAAAAGCCCGTCGAAATCTTCCTGCGAGAAACTCTCCTGCGGGATGTAGGCCCGCAGCACCCCGTCGTCCATCGTGAAGGTGTCGAACGGCAGGGTGGAGAGCGCAGCCTGGGCGATCTCCAGTCCCGGGTCGGCCGGGGAAACGGTCAAGGCAAATTCCAGGTAATCCATCGTTTGTCCTGCGGGATTATTGGTGCTCGATCAGGCTTACCCCGGTCATCAGCGGCGAGGGGGTGAGGCCCATCAGTTCGACGATCGTCGGTGCGATGTCGCCCAGACGTCCGCCCGAGCGCAGAGCCGGGTGGTATTCGTTGTCCAGCAGGTGGAACGGCACGGGGTTGGTCGTGTGCGCCGTGTTGGGCGACCCGTCGGGATTGATCATCAGTTCGGAGTTGCCGTGGTCGGCGGTGATCAGGACCGTGTAGCCGTTTTTCAGTGCGGTTTCAGCCACGGCTCGGGCGCAGGCATCGACCGTCTGGTCGGCACGGATGGCGGCATCCATGATACCGGTGTGGCCTACCATGTCGGAGTTGGCGAAGTTCAGGCAGATGAAGTCGGCCGAACGCTTTTCCAACTCGGGCAGGATCTTGTCCCGCACCTCGCCGGCGCTCATCTCCGGTTGCAGGTCGTAGGTAGCTACCTTGGGCGAAGGGCAGAGGATACGCTCCTCGCCTTCGAAAGGAGTCTCGCGGCCGCCGGAGAAAAAGAACGTTACGTGGGGGTATTTTTCGGTCTCGGCGATACGGATCTGTTTCTTGCCGGCTTTGGATACCAGTTCGCCCAGTGTATCGTGGAGGTCTTCGCTGCCGAAGAGCACGTCCACGCCGACGAACTTGTCGTCGTATTTGGTCATCGACACGTACTTGATGTCGAGCTTTTTCATGCCGAAATCCGGGTGGTCTTCCTGGCTGAGGACGTTGGTGATCTCCCGGCCCCGGTCGCTGCGGAAATTGAAGTTGATCACCACGTCTCCGTCCTGGATCGTAGCCACGGGCTGGCCGTCGGCTCCGGTGAGGACGATCGGGCGGATGAATTCGTCGGTAACGCCCGCCTGGTAGGAGGCTTCGACCGCTGCGATCGGGTCGGTAGCGGTGGCAGCGCCCTGCCCGTGTACCAGCGTATCATAGGCTTCCTTGACGCGTTCCCAGCGGTTGTCGCGGTCCATGGCATAGTACCGCCCGGTGATCGAGGCCAGTTTTCCGCCCGAAGTCTTCATGTGTTCGAGCAGTTGCTCGACAAAACCCTTTCCACTCTTGGGGTCGCAGTCGCGGCCGTCCATGAAGGCATGGACGTACACGTCTTTCACTCCGTTTTCCTTGGCGGCGTCGAGCAGGCCTTCCAGGTGCTCGATGTGGGAGTGCACCCCTCCATCGGAGAGCAGACCGATCAGGTGTACCTTTCCGCCGTTCTTTTTCGCCGTCTCGAAGGCATCGACCAGTACCGGGTTTTTGGCCAGCGAGCCGTCCTTGGCTGCCAGCGATATTTTCACCAGATTCTGATAAACCACGCGTCCGGCGCCGAGGTTCATGTGTCCTACCTCGGAGTTGCCCATCTGTCCTTCGGGCAGGCCGACCGCCATGCCGGAAGCATCGAGTGTGGTGTAGGGGTAACGATCCCGCAGGGAGTCCATGAAGGGTGTCTGCGCCCGGTCGATGGCCGATACGCTCTTGTCCTGGGCAATGCCCCATCCGTCGAGGATCATCAGAAGTACTTTCTTGTCCATAATGTTCTTTTGTCTATTTGTTTATCGTTTTTTTTCTTTCGTTTTTGCCGTGGGGGGGTCAGGGCGCCAGGCGTTCCAGTTTCCAGGAAAAATCCTCCTGGAGGGTGTAACGCAGGCGGTCGTGCATTCGGTTGGGACGCCCCTGCCAGAATTCGATCACCCGGGGGCGCACCAGGTACAGTCCGCAGTGGGGCGGCCGGGGGACGTCCTTGCCTTCGAATTGTTTCTCGAAGTCTTCTAGCCGGAGGTCGAGGTACTCGCGGGAGGGTACTACCTGGCTCTGCTGTGAAGCCCAGGCTCCCAGGCGAGAACCTCGGGGACGGGTGGCGAAGTATCCGTCCGAGACGTCGGCCGGGGCTTTTTCCGCCTCTCCTTCGATGATGATCTCCCGCTCGAAAGCGTCCCAGAAGAACGACAGGCATACCGAGGGGCAGGCGGCAATGTCGCGGCCTTTCTCACTCAGGTAGTTGGTGTAGAAGTAAAAACCTTCCCACGTGAAACGTTTGAGCAGCACCACGCGGGCCCTCGGAGTCCCTTCGGGGCGGATGGTGGACACGGTCATGGCGTTCGCTTCGTCGATCTGGTCGCTGGCATCGGCCAGGTTGTACCACGCCTGGAACAAGTCCATCGGGTTGTCCGTTACGGTGGATTCGTCCAAATGGTACTTCTCGTACGAACGGCGCTCGAGGCTCAGGTCCTGTTCTATTTTTTTCTTTTCTTCCATCTCTTCCATCAGGGTGTTTTTTTGCAGAGGGATTATTCGGCGGTGTCCTCCCGCAGGAGGCTCCGCAGGATGTGCGCGGCTGCATGGAGCCCGAAAAGGGCCGGCATGTAGGAGATCGTACCGTAGTACGAACGTTTGAAGGCCTCGCCCTCGACGGTGCGCATGCTGGATTCGTCGGGCAGTTCTTCGCTGTACACGGCGTAGAATCCGCGCGGTTTGCGGCCGGTGAGTTGGCTCAGGCGTTTGCGGATGCTGCGGGCCAAGGGGCAGTTGCGCGACTTGGAGATGTCCGCCACCCGTACGGCGGCCGGGTCGAGGCGTCCTCCGGCACCCATGGCGCTGACCAGCGGGATCTTTTTGTCCATGCAGGCGCGGATCAGTTCCAGTTTGGGGCTGAGGCTGTCGATGCAGTCGGCCACGTAGTCGTATCTGGCCTCGGGCAAGGCGTAGGCCTGTTCCGGTTGGAGAAAACGCTCGATGAGTTCCAGGTGGAGGGAGGGGTTGATCTCGGAGAGCCTTCGGGCGATCACTTCCACCTTGGGCTGTCCCAGGGTTGAGGTGAGGGCGGCGATCTGCCGGTTGAGGTTGGTCGGGGATACGGTGTCGGCGTCCACCAGGGTGAGGCGGCCTATCCCGGCGCGCGCCAGGAATTCCGCCGCGAAACCTCCCACACCCCCCAGGCCGACGACCAACACATGGGCTCGGGCCAGGCGTTCGATGCCCCGGTCTTTGACCAGCAGACGCTGGCGGTCGTTCCATTGTTCGAGCGAGTTTCCGTCCATGTTTTTCCGACCTGCAAATTTACGCCAAAAAACACAAACCTCGTCCTCTGTGCAGTCGATATTCCTCGCCCGGGTTTATCCTTTCTTTTCTCCCCGGGAAGCGTGGGGGGAACGGGTGCTTGAGGGCGTGTTTCGAGCAGATAAACGGCGGATCGGGGAGGGCCAAAGGCAAAAGTTCGTTTTCGATTTGGTTCGGAGCATGTCATTTAGTACATTTGTCCACTAATAACGCTTTGTGAGAGATGACCGGCAGAGGCCTCAAAACGCATATTGCATTCTTTTTTATTTCCTTGGCAGCACTGATGATGCTGACGGGAAGTGTCCTGCCGCACCATCATCATGGAGGTTGTGTCTGCATCGACCTCTCGCATAGTCATTCCCGTGGCATTCTTGCCGTAGGGGTTGTCTGCCATCAACACGGAGGAGCGACCCATACAGATGCCGAGACGCATTGCGTGCTGAATGTCAATTACTATTGCCCGAAGAAGGAAAATCCGATGTCCGTCGTCCTCGCGCACACCCCGTGCGATCGGGATGTCGATCCGGGCATTTTTCTCCCGGAGGAGACCGGATTCGAGGGCCTTTCCGCTGCGGAAACCGCAGCGACGCCTCCTGTTTTTCACGGGATGTCCCCTTTGGACTTCTTCGGCAGGGCTTCCGCTTGGCGAGCTCCCCCGTTTTTGCTGGCTTGAAGTTTCTTTGAACGAAGTTTTTCGTCGCCCTCCCTCCGGGATGTCCGGCTCCGGACTGCGGGAGAGGTGTACGCGTTTCTTGCCGGACACAATCGTTTAGCCTGAAAAAGATGGAAAAATATTTATTGGCGGCTTTGGCGCTGTGCTATGTAGCTTGCGCTGCGCCCGAAGCAGCCCACGATCACGACGGGGAAGACCCGTCCCATGCCCATACCGCTACGCAGGAACAGCAAGCGCACCTCGAGGAACAGGAACACGGCCATCCCGGGGAAGAAGCCCACGTGCATCCCGGGGAGGAGGCCCCTTCGGACGGGCATACCGACGAGATCGTCTTTACCGCCCGGCAAGCAGCCATGGGCGAATTCGAATTGGACACCGCCGCTCGTTCGACTTTTGCCCCGGTGATCCCGGTGAGCGGGCAGATCGTCTCCTCTGCGGCGGATTTCCGCACGGTAGTCGCCCCCTCGGCCGGTGAGGTACTGCCCGAGGCGAACATCACTCCCGGAGCCCGCGTGGAAGCCGGCATGCCTCTGGCGCGGATCGTCTCCAAAAATCTGGCCGATGGCGATACCTACGCACGGGTAAAGGCCCAATACGACTATGCGGCCGCCCAATGGGAGCGCGCCGAACGGCTCATCGGCGATCGGATCATCACCCGCAGCGAGTATCTCCAAGCCAAACTCGACTATGAAAATGCCCGGCAAGCTTACCAGGCTTTGAGCGGATCGGAAAGTGGCGGCATCGTCGTCCGCGCTCCCTTTGCCGGGTATGTCCGCTCTCTGGAGGTCGTCCCGGGAGCTTTTGCAGACAAGGGCGCCGCGCTCTTTACCCTGGTGCGTTCCTCGCGCGGCCGGCTGCAGGCGGATGTCCCCCAAAAATACTATGGACGTCTTCCGGAGGTCGTTTCGGCCGTATTTGTGGCCGAAGACGGAGCGAAGTACGATACGGACAGCCTGAACGGGCGGGTGGTGTCGTATTCCCGTGCCGTTTCGCCTTCGGGACTGCTGACCTTGACCCTGGAGTACGATGCGGTGCCGCAGATCCCTCAGGGAGCATTCGTGCAGGTGTACCTGCGGCTGAAGGACCGTCGGGATGCTTTGACGATTCCTTTGAGTGCGCTGACCGAGGAACAGGGCTCGTACTTCGTGTACGTACAGCAGCACGAGGAGGCTTATGAAAAACGTCTGGTTACCGTCGGGCAGCACGATGGCTTGCGCGCCGAGATCCTTTCCGGCTTGCACGAAGGGGAGGTCTTTGTCTCGCGCGGGGCATACCGCGTGAAGGTGGCTTCGGCTTCCGGTGCGATCCCTCACGGCCACGAACACTGATCACGGGAGGTCTCTGTAAAATACCGAACGAAAGATGTTGAACAAGATCATCCGTTACAGTATCCACAACCGCATCGTGGTCATTCTGGCTTCGGTGGCGCTGCTGGTGGCCGGTACGCTGGTGTCCCGGCAGATGGAAGTCGATATATTTCCCGATCTGAACGCCCCGACGGTTACCGTGCTCACCGAAGCACCGGGACTGGCACCCGAGGAGGTGGAAAAGATCGTTACCTTTCCCCTGGAGACGGCCTTGAACGGAGCTACCGACGTGCGTCGCGTCCGCAGTTCGTCCACTACCGGATTTTCGGTGCTGTGGGTGGAATTCGACTGGGGGACCGATATTTACAAGGCCCGGCAGATCGTCTCCGAAAAACTCTCCACTGTAGCCGATGCCCTGCCCGAAACGGTGGGAAGCCCTACGCTCGGACCGCAATCGTCCATCCTGGGCGAGATGCTCATCGTTTCCCTCACCTCGGACAGTGTCTCGTTGGAGGAATTGCGCACCCTGGCCGACTGGACCATCCGTCCCCGCCTGCTCTCCACCGCGGGAGTAGCCCAGGCAACGGTCATCGGGGGCGACATCAAGGAGTACCAGATCCTGATGAACCCCGCCCGGATGAAGTACTACGGGGTAACGCTCGATGAGATCACCCGCGCTACGGAAGGCTTCAACCAGAATGCATCCGGTGGCGTGCTCTACCAGTGGGGCAACGAATACATCGTCCGCGGGATCACCGCTACCGACCGTCCCGAGGAGATGGCCCGCGCAGTGATCAAAACGGTGGACGGGCAGCCCATCACCCTGGGCGATGTGGCCCGGGTGCAGACCGGCGGGAAGACTCCCTTGTTGGGTCTGGCCTCGGAGAAAGGCCATCCGGCGGTGCTGATCACCGTGACCAAGCAGCCGGCCACCGGAACGATCGAGCTGACCGGAAAACTCGATGCCGCTCTCGCCGAACTCTCGGCCAAATTGCCTGCCGGGGTTCACGTATCGACCGACATATTCCGTCAGGCGGATTTCATCGAAAACTCGATCGACAACGTACAGAAAGCCTTGTTGGAAGGCGGGTTGTTCGTGGTCATCGTGCTGTTCCTGTTCCTGATGAGTACCCGTACGACGCTCATTTCCCTCATTGCGCTTCCCCTCTCGCTGCTTACGGCGGTGCTGGTACTCAAGGCAATGGGGCTGACCATCAATACGATGAGCCTGGGCGGTATGGCCATTGCCATCGGTTCGCTGGTGGACGATGCGATCATCGACGTGGAAAACGTGTACAAACGGCTTCGGGAAAACCATGCGTTGCCACCCCAGGAGCGGCGCGGGGTATTGTCCGTGGTGTTCGACGCCTCGGTGGAGATCCGCAGTTCGGTGGTGCACGCAACCATCATTACCATCGTAGCGTTCCTGCCCTTGTTTTTCCTCTCGGGGATGGAGGGAAGGATGCTCCGTCCGCTGGGTATCTCGTTTATCGTCTCGCTGTTTGCCTCGATGATCGTAGCGGTAACGCTCACCCCGGTGTTGTGCTCGATGCTGCTCACCGGCGAGAAGACCTTGCGCCGCGCCGAGAAGGAACCGCCCGTATCGGCCTGGCTCAAGCAGCATTACCGCCGTGCCCTGCAGTGGGTGATGGGACACAAGCGCGGGGTGCTTGCCTCGGTGTGTGTGTTGTTCGTGGCCGGGGTGGTGCTCTTCCTGGGGATGGGGCGCAGTTTCCTGCCCGGGTTCAACGAAGGCTCGCTGACCATCAACATCGCCACCCAGCCGGGGATCTCTTTGCCGGAGAGCGACCGGATAGGCCGCACGGTGGAGGAAATCCTGCTTACCGTTCCTGAAATCCAGACCGTCGCCCGCAAGACCGGCCGTGCCGAGCTGGACGAACACGCTCTGGGGGTGAACGCCTCGGAGATCGAAGCACCGTTCGTGCTCGAGGACCGTTCCCGGGCGGAATTCATGGCCGACGTGCGGGAGCGTCTCTCCCAGGTCAAGGGCATCAGCGTGGAGATCGGCCAACCGATCTCGCACCGGATCGACGCCATGCTTTCCGGTACGAAGGCCAACATCGCCATCAAGCTCTTCGGCGACGACCTGAACCGGATGTTTGCCATCGGGCAGGACATCCGCAACAAGATCGCCTCGGTGGAGGGCATCGCCGACCTGACTCTCGAACCGCAGATCGAACGTGCCCAGCTCCAGATCATCCCCCGGCGCGACATGCTGGCCAAGTACGGGATCACACTCTCGGAGTTCGCCGAATTTGTCGGGACGAACCTCTCGGGAAAAGTCGTCTCCCAGGTGTACGACCAGGGACGCACGTACGACGTAACCCTCAAGGCGGACGATGCGGCGCGCGGTTCGATCGAGGCCATCTCGGGGCTTTACATCGACTCCCCGCAAGGGAAGGTCCCCTTGGAACAGGTCGCCGAGATCCGTTCCTCGTCCGGTCCGAATACCATCTCCCGCGAGAATGTACGCCGCAAGATCGTCATCTCGGCCAATGTTTCCTCGGGCGACCTGCGCGGGGTGGTCAACCAGATCCGCCGGATCGTCGATACGCAGGTGGAGATGCCTTCGGGGTATCACGTGGAGTACGGCGGGCAGTTCGAGAGCGAGCAACAGGCTTCGAACATCCTTTCGCTGGCTTCGCTCTTTTCGCTGGTGATCATCTTCCTGCTGCTCTACCAGGAATTCCGCAGTGTGAAACTCTCGGGGATCATTCTGCTCAACATGCCTTTTGCACTTATCGGCGGGGTAGCGGCCATCGCCCTCTCTTCGGGGATCATCAGCATCCCGGCCGTCATTGGGTTTATCTCGCTGCTGGGGATCGCCACCCGCAACGGCATCCTGCTGGTCTCCCGATACAACCAACTGATCCGCGAGGGCGAAAGCCTCGAGAGGGCGGTGGTGCACGGGTCGATGGACCGTTTGAATCCTATCCTGATGACGGCGCTCTCGTCCGCACTGGCACTCATCCCGCTGGCTTTGGGTGGCGACCTGCCGGGCAACGAGATCCAAAGCCCGATGGCCAAGGTGATCCTCGGGGGCTTGCTCACCTCGACCTTGCTCAACGTGTTTGTCATCCCGGTGGTTTACACCCTTATTTACCGAAAAAACAGAATGATATGAGGACAAGATACCTTTTTTCACTGATCCTCCCGGGGGTGTTCTCTCTCGGCAGTGCGGCACAATCCATCGGGGAAGCCGATCTCCTGCAGGCGGTGGAACGGCACAGCCCCGTGTTGCAGAGCGCGGCGGCTACGGCCCATTCCAGCCAGATAGAGGCCCGCACGGGCAATACGCTTCCCGACCCCGAACTGGGCTACACCCATACCTGGGGTTCGTCCGGTGCGGCCGGGGAGGACGAGTTTACCGCCTCGCAGGGCTTCGATTTCCCTACCGCCTACGTGCAGCGCACCCGGGCTGCCCGGGCGCGGGAAGACGCCGCGCAGGCTTCTTACCGCCAAGTGCGGATGGAGGAATTGCTGCAGGCCCGTCTGACGGTGCAGGAGATCCTCTACCTGCAAAAACGCATCGAGGTGGACAGCCTTCGCCTGGCCGATGCCGAGTTTGCCCGGCAGATCGCTCGCGTGCGGGCTCAGGCGGGCGACATCACTTCGATCGAGGAAAACCGCATCGAGTTTCAGAGTCTTTCGGCGCGCAACAACCTGACCCGCACCCGGATGGCTTTGGAAACGGCGCTGACCACCTTGTCTTCCCTCTCGGGCTTGTCGCTGGAGGCGGATGTACAGATCGAGCCGATGCCCTTGCCGGCCTTGGCTCCGCTGGAGCAGGTGCTGGAGCAGGCTTATGCGGCCGATCCGGCTCTTTCCGCTGCTCGGGCAAGCGGACAGGCAGCACTGGCCGAACGCCGCTTGGCCGTTTCGCTGGCTTTGCCCAAATTCAGTGCGGGGTACAAGTACTCGACTTCGGACGGGGCGAAATTTCACGGCGTGATGGCCGGGATGAGTATCCCTTTGTTTGAAAGCCGCAATACGGTGCGCCTGGCGCGGGCGCGCCAGGCGGAGGTCGAAGCGGTGACCCTGGCCTTGGAAACGAGTCTGACGGCCGATCTCACGGCGAAGTACTCCCAGGCGTGCCGCCTGGAAGCGATGAGCCGGACGTATCAGGCGGGGGGCGACGGAGCCGGAAAGTCCGCCTTGTTGCGCAAGGCGCTCCAGGAAGGAAGCCTGACGATCCTCGAATACTTCACCGAACTCGATCCCGTGTACCGCCACATGGACGAGGTAAACGAGTTGTCGTACAATTACCGCTCGCTGCTGATCGAACTGAACAAATACGCGCTTTGATCCTTCGGAGGGTACGACTTGGCCGCTCCGCCCGGTACGGGCGGAGCGGTTTTTTTTGTGTGGAATCATCCGCACAGGAGTGGAAAGAGGGCTGCGGGCCGTTTATATAATTGTATTGTGCGTTTGGAAAAATAGCGATGTTGTGGGGCGAATGATTTGCAGGGGTGTGGGCAGGAGAAAAAGAAAGGGGAAAATTGTTAATTTTTCACCGAACGGGTACAAAAAAATGGCAAGCGATCCACATCGCACCGCTACAACCGTCGTGCCCTTGCTGCGTTCCCACCCTGGGGGATTGGACAGGAGCTGGTCGTGTGGGACTTGCCGGGACAAATGTACGAATATTTTCCATCATTCATCGAATATTTTTTGCTTTTTGTCGCACCTCTCCCTGTTTTTTCTCCGCCAAAGTCGTACCTTTGGTAGAGGAAAAAACCAGAAGGAAATCGCTATGAATCTGATACGCAACGTTCGGGTCGTTTCTCCCGACATCGACTATAAATACGCCAACATCATCCTCGACGGCGAATACATCAAGTCCGTTACCGAAAAGGAGGTCAATCCCGAGAATTTCGACCGCATCATCGAAGGCGAAGGCTTGACGGCTTTCCCCGGATTTATCGACGAGCATACGCACGGGGCGGTCGGTTACGACGTGTGCGACGGCAAGTACGAGAGCATCGACAAGATCGCCGAAGCCCGCCTGAAAGAAGGGGTAACGATGTTCTTGCCCACGACCCTTACTCAACCCCAGGAGGTGCTGGTCGCAGCGGCCGAGGCGGTGGCTCAGTACCGCAAAAACGAGCGCTGGGCCGAGACGCCGGGGATGCACATCGAGGGACCGTACATCAACTGCGCGTACAAGGGGGCCCAGAATCCCGACTTTATCCGCCTGCCCAATACCGAGGAGATCCGTCAGCTCAACGAGATCGCTCCGGTGAAGATCGTGACGGTCGCTCCTGAGGTGGAAGGGGCTATGGAATTTATCTCCGATATGCGGGAGATGGGCATCGTTACTTCGGCCGGGCATTCGGGCGCCACGTATGCCGAGTTCCTTCAGGCCAAGGCAGCCGGACTGACGCATCTGACGCATTTCTTCAACCAGATGTCCCCGTTGCACCACCGCGAGATCGGACTGGTGGGAGCGGGATTTGCCGACAATGATATAAAGATCGAGTTGATCTGCGACAAGCTGCATGTCAAACCGGATATCATCAAGATCGTGTTCAATGTCAAACCGGTAGGGCAGATCCTGTTGATCACCGATTCGCTCCTGGCTTCGGGGCTTCCCGACGGCAAGTACGTGATGGGTGGTCTGGAGATGATCCTCAAGAACCACGAGGCGCGGCTTCCCTCGGGCAACCTGATGGGAAGTACGCTGCCGTACCAGTACGGGCTGCGCAACGTGTACGAGATTACGGGGATTCCGCTCAAGGAATTGGTCAAGACGACTTCCTGGAATCAGGCGCAGAGCCTCGGACTTCACGGGGTGGGCAAGATCGAAAAGGGCTTCAAGGCCAATATTACGCTGCTCTCGGACCGATTCGACGTGGCTGCTACCCTGGTCAAGGGGCGGATGGTTTACCACAACGAAGCATTCAAACTGTAAATAACGGGTTTTCTCCCCAAGCGGGC
>DVLY01000054.1 GCA_018715295.1 Candidatus Merdimorpha stercoravium
GGTAAAAGACCTTGCCCCCCATCGTGGTAACGACCAGATCGTGGTCGCCCACCGGCAGTGCGGAAGTGATGAGCGACGAAGAGAAACGGTGGTACCACAGCACCTCCCCCGTCGCCTTGTCCAGGCAATAGACCTTGCCGGTAGCGGTGGACACAAAGAGGCAACGGTCCGTCGAAGTAATGCGTGTAGGACCAAATTCCGCCCCGAAGCCGCAATCCGAGACCCACACCGGCACATAGACATCTGCCTGAGTATCTACCGCCACGACCTTGTCCTTGGTCGATTTGACGTAAAGGGTACGTCCGTCGCCGCTGATGCCGATCGACTCGCGTCCGCCCGCCTCCTTCGTACTCCAGAGCATCTCTCCGGTATCCGCATCGAAGCAGTAGAGGAAATTGTCCGAGGAATGGAAAAACACTTTCCCGTCGTACACCACCGGCCAGCAGGCCCCCGGGGAGAAAAAGCGGATCTTTCCCGGAGCGAATTTCCAGGCAAGGGTCCCCCGGAAGCGGTCGAACGCATAGAATTCCGCACCCCACGAACCGATGAACACCTTGTCGCCCCAGACCACCGGGCGCGCCTCGGTATAACCGACGATTCCGTCGTATACCCAGCGCTCGGCACCCGTACGGGCATCCAGCGCATAGAATTTCCCTTTCGCTCCCCCCACGTACAGATACCCGTCGTCGGTAACGAGCGGGGTGGACAGGATGGGATAATCGGTGGCATACTGCCAGATCTTCCGCCCGTTTTTGGCATTCAGGCAGTACACGCTGCCGTCGGCCGAGCTTACGTACAGACGGTCGCCGTCCAGCACCGGCTCGGAAAAGATCTTTTCCCCGGTGCGGAACGTCCAGAGCATCCGCCCGTCCTTGGCGCGCAGGGCCTTGACCTGACCCAGGGTATTGGTGAAATAGACCGTCCCCTTGCGATAAGCCGTTCCGGAGGCGATGTCGGCCTGGTCTTGGTATTCCCAAACGACCTCCGCCCGGGAGTGAAGGGCGTTTTCTTCCGTATAATCCTGCCGGGCAGGGCGAATGGTATCCTGAGTGGGGTCGTACTTTTTCAAGGCAAAGCAGGCCCAAGGTGCCCGGAGGGTATCCTCGCAGGGACGGCGCTCGGCCGCACGGACGCATCCCTGCTCCATCGTAATGATGGTATAGCCGCCGCAAGGGTCCGAACGGCGGAGGTTGGAGCGGACGATCAGTCCCGGGATACCCTCATAATCGACCTGCTGATTCACATGATAATGTCCGCTGATCACGTATTGGATGTTGCGCGTCTTGAGCAGATCGATGATCTGGTCGAAATTGGCGATCGAGCCTTCGGTGAGCGGGCTGTGGATCACGAAGACCACCGGCGTGTCGGGATCGGTCGCCTGAAGGTTTTCCCGAAGCCATTCGATGTCCTCGCGAGGCGCCTGGCAGGGACCCATCCGCATGTAGGGGCCCGAGCCGATGCCCAGGAACAGGACGCCGTCGTGCAGGTAGCGGAACTGACTGCCACCCATCACTTTGTTGAAGGTCGTGCAACCGCTCTCGCTCCAGTTGGTGTCGTGGTTGCCGGGGACGAAGAGGTACTTCTTGGTGAGGCGGGAGAGCACCTGCCGTGTGCCTTCGATCTCCTGGTCGGTGCCGAATTCGGTGATGTCGCCCGAGATGATGACGAACTGGATGTCGGGATGGGCATTGATGTCGTCGATGGCCTTGTTCAGGTCGTCGAGCGCATAGGCAAACGAGCCCAGGTGCGTGTCGGACAGGACGGCGAAACAGATCTTTTTCTGCTGGGCCGAAAGCGACAGGGCCGCCAGGACGGCGAAAAAGACGAAGAGGTATTTTTTCATCGCGCGATCGTTTTTACCGTTTTAGCTTTAACGGTCGGTGTATTTCAGGCAGGCCACAATACCGTCCATCGTGGAAACCACCACGGTATCCTCGGACAGGGGCAGGATGTGGTTGATCACTGTATTGGACAGTTTGCGGGCCCAAAGGACACGGCTGCCGTCGGCGGCTACCGCATAGACTTTACCGACACTCGAGGGCACGAAAATGGCATTGCCGTTGCTCAGTATTTCCGCCGGGGCGAGGTCCATGTCCGCGTCGTTGGGCAGAGGGCAGCGCCACCGGATAAGGCACGTATCGGCCTGGGTATCGACTCCGGCCAACTCGTTGGTCAACATCGTCTTGACGTAGAGGGTCTTGCCATCCAGCGAAAGTCCCTGGCTCTCCCGCCCGTTGGGGGCTTTGCTGAACCATATCTCGCGGCCTGTCTCCTTGTCCAGAGCACGCGTAGCCCGTTCGGGAGTCGTGATAAAGATCTTGCCGTAGGCCTCTACCGGGAAGTTGGCTGCAGCGGAATACATCCGCGAGCCGCCGTTTTGCCACTTCCAGACCAATGCGCCGGTCTTCAGGTCGAAGGCATAGAACTCGTTGCCCCACGAGCCGATGTACACCTTGCGGTCGTCGGCACAAGGACGGGCTTCGATAAAGCCTTTGATGCCTTCGTAAGTCCACTTTTCGCGGCCGGTCCGCAGGTCGATGGCGTAGAACTTCCCGCAGGAGCTGCCGATGTACACCGCATCCTGATGCACCAGCGGACAAGCTACGATGCCCTTCTCGGTACGGTAACGCCAGAGTTCCTTTCCTTTCTTGGCATCCAGGCAATAGACGTTGCCATCGGTCGAGGCGCAGACTACCCGTCCGTCGGCATAGTACGGGAAGGAATAAATGCGTCCGCCGGTAGGGAATTCCCACACAGGCTTTCCGCTCTTCGCCTCCACCGCCTTGATCACGCCGGGAGCCGTTGCGTAGAAGATCCGGCGGCCGTCGGTGGCAAAACCGGCGCCGATGTCGGCCTTATCCTGGAATTGCCATACCACCTCGACATTGGGGTACTGCTGGTTGATGGAATAATCCGGACGGGACTGAGGCACGCTGCGGTCGGCCGTGGTGAAGAGGTTGAAGGTGCACCAGGGTTTTTCAGCCGTGGGACCGCCTGCCTGACGGTTGTAGATGGCTACTTCCCCTGTGCGGGTGTCGATCCGCACGAGGTTGTAGCCGGCTCCGCCGAACTTCGGCGTGCTGGCGAGCGACGAGCGGCCGATCACCGCCGGGATGCCGTCGTAGGTCTTGAAATTGTTCGAATGCCAATGCCCACCCATGGTCAGCACGAGGTTGCCCTGCTTGAGGATGTCGTACACGTGGTCCCAGTTGGAGAGGCTCTTCTCCACCGGATTGTGGGTGATGTACACGATGGGCATGTCCTTCGGGGTGGCGCGCACCAGCGAGTCCATCCACACGAGGCTTTCGCGGGGCACCTGTGCCATGCCCATGCGCATGTTCGGGCCGGAATCCGTCCCGATAAAGCGGATGCCGCCGGCATCGAAGGTGAAGACCGAACGTCCCCAAAGCCGGTTGAAGGTATTGCCGCCGCTCTCGCTCCACTTGACGTCGTGGTTGCCGGGCACGATGTAGTACGGCATCTTCAGATGATCCAGAATGGATTTGGTCAGTTCCAGTTCGCTGTCCGCGCCGAATTCCGTCACATCGCCGGCGTGGATGACGAAACGGATCTCGGGCAGGGTGTTCATGTCGGCTACGCAGGCTTCCAGGTCGTCCGCGCCGCTGCCCGAGCCGACGTGCGTATCCGAGATGTAGGCGAAGGTCAGCGTATCGGACGCCGAAGCCGCCCAGCTCCATGCGGCACAAAACAAGGCCGCCAGGGTAAGGAAAAAGCGTTTCATATGTTCGATTTGTATTGGTTTTGCCGAAATTTCTCCAAATGTAGGGAAAAATCATGGTGTAACCGGCACAAATCTCCCACAAAATCATTGCACAAATACACAGAACAGGACGTTTTTTTGAAAAAAAATAAAAAAACTCCGAACCAATGGAGGCTTTTCCCCCGCCGGCAATACAGAAAGGTTCCCGCTCGCCTTTCCCTATATTTTCATAATATTAGGATGCGCCCTCGGCATCGGCACGGCCCGAAAACTTCGTTTTCCCCCTTGCCGCTGCGCTCGCCTTTCCGTATATTTGTTGTCTTAACCACACAACACCCCGCCAGTCCATGACCAAAGACGAGATGAAAGAGTATTTCAACGTAGGGATATCGACCTCGATGGTGATCTTCGCCTTCGACGGGGAACGCCTGCGTATCCTGATACAAAAACGCGACCAGGAACCCTTCAAGGGTGCCTGGCAACTGCCTACCCGGTATGTGCTGCCCTCGGAGAGCGTCGAACTCAACGCCAAAAAACTCCTGGAGGAGACCATCCCGATGACCAACACCATCGACTCGTACAGCGAACAGCTCAACGCTTTCACCAAGGTGTACCGCAATCCGATGGGCCGGGTGATCGACATCGGATTTTACTGCATCGTCAAACTGACCGAGGAGGAACGCCGCATGGCCGAGGAAAAAGGGATGCGGTGGGCTTCGTATTCCGAAATCCCGGACTTGGCCTTCGACCACAACGAGATCATCGACTATGCCAAGGAACGGCTCAAACGCCGTTTCAAACGCCGTCCGGTGGGCTTTTCCCTGCTGCCCAAGGAGTTCACCCTCACCCAACTGCAGATCCTCTACGAGAATGCCCTGAACAAGAAGTTCGACAAACGGAACTTCCGCAAGAAGGTGTTCAATTCGGCCCTGTTGGTCGATCTGGGCAAGACCATCGAGACCTCGTACGGAAAAGTATCCAAGTTGTACTGTTTCGACGAGGACAAGTACGAAAAGATGTCGCTCAAAGGATACGACTTCCTGTTCTGATCTCCATACGAATGCGATGAAGGGACTCCTCGAGCAGTTGCTGCGCAAGATCACCGCAGGCCTCACCCGTCTGCGCCGTGCGGTGCGGCATCTGACCTACCGGGTGAAGATCCGTCCGGCGGGCGACCTGTCCCTGTATTACATCCTCAAACTCTACTCCGCGGGACTGGCCAACGGCGCGCTGGCGGCCCGGGCCGAAAGCGTGGCGTACAGTTTTTTCATGGCGGTATTCCCGGCGGTGGTATTCGTCTTTTCGGTCATTCCGTACATTCCCATCGACGGACTGCAACAGACCCTGATGCAGACCATCGAGGAAGCGATGCCGCCCCACACCTGGGAGACGGTCGGGCCGACAGTCAACGACATCATCCACATCAAACGGGGCGGGCTGTTGTCCTTCTCGCTGCTCGGTATCCTGATCTTTACCACCAACGGCATCAACGGACTGATCGCCAACTTCCGAACTTCGTACAACAAGATCTCGATGCGCTCCTACCTGAACCAATACCTGATCTCGCTCAGCCTGGTGCTGCTGTTGCTGCTGATCCTGATCACGACCCTGGCGCTGATCGTGGCCTCGCGCCTGCTGATGGAATACCTGGAATCCAACGGCGGACTCGCATCCGATACGATAGACGTGGGAGCGATCGTCAAATACGGGCTCATCGGGTTTTCGCTGCTGGTCTGCGTGTCACTGATCTTCCATTTCGGCCCGCGGCAGCGCGGCCTGCCGTTCTTTTCCCCCGGGGCGATCCTCTCGACTTTGCTCGTGCTGGCATCCTCGTCGGTTTTTGCCTTTTACATCAACCATTTCTCGCAATACAACAAACTGTACGGTTCGATCGGGGCGGTGCTCATCTTCATGTTCTGGCTGTTCATCATCGCGTTTCTCCTGCTGGTGGGTTTCGAACTCAACGCCGCCATCGTCCGTAGCATGTCCCACCTGAAACAGCGCCAAGCGGAATGATACGTTGTCTGATCATCGACCCCGACCCCTCGGCACGCAAAGCCCTCTCGCGCGAACTGTCCCGCCACGAGCAGTTCAGCATCGCCGGGATGTACGATTCTCCGCAGGACGTGCCCTTTGCCGTAAGCCGCCTGACCACCGACGTGCTGTTCATCGAAGTGGCGCTCCCGGGGCGCAACGGGTTGGACTATATCCGCACGATGGAAAACCCGCCGATCACCGTGATCACCACCCTGTACCGCGAGTACGCCGTCGAATGTTTCGAACTGGACATTACCGACTACCTGATCAAGCCGGTCGAACCGGCGCGCCTGCTCAAGACCCTGTCCAAGATAGAACGCATCCTGCCCGAACGGAAAAAACACCCGCTTACGCTCTCCGAATCGTCGTCCCGGCCCGAGGGAGGCGGCGACCACCTGTTCATCCGTGCGGACAAGAAACAGGTAAAACTCTACTACAGCGATATCCTGTTCGTGGAGAGCATCAAGGACTATATCTGCATCCACACCGTCTCCGGACAGTACATCATCCACCAGACCTTGTCCGGATTTACCGCCGCGCTGCCGCAAGACCGGTTCCTGCGCATCCACCGCTCGTACACGGTATCCATCGCCTGGATCGAATCGCTCTCGGGATCGACCCTTCGTCTGGCCGGGCGCGACCTGCCCATCGGGCGGAACTACCTGGCCTCGGCGCGCAAACGCATCCTGGGCGAATAATCGGCTCCCGTCTTCCCCACCCGCATCCTTCGATACTCCCTTGTGCCCGCAACTTCCGTCGGCTTTTCCCTGTTCCTGGGTGTCATTTTGTCATTCCCGGTCTGCCATTTCCTGCCAAAAGCGGTTTGGCACGCTATGTGCTGATAGGTGGGTAAACGAAAAAAAATCGGAAAATCAACTAAAATACCAAAAGTAAAATGGCAAATCTGAACATCAAACCATTGGCCGACAGAGTGCTGGTAGAACCCCTGGAGGCAGAGACAAAAACGGCTTCGGGTATCATCATCCCCGATTCGGCAAAAGAAAAACCGCAGCAGGGCGTCGTCCTGGCGGTGGGCGCCGGCAAAAAGGACGAACCGATGACGGTCAAAGTGGGCGACAAGGTGCTCTACGGCAAATATTCCGGCAACGAGATCTCGGTGGACGGCAAGAAATACCTCATCATGCACGAATCCGACATTTTCGCCATCATCTGATTTCACACCAAACAGTAAAAAACATCAACCCTTAAAAAAACGAAGAAAACAAAATGGCTAAAGATATCAAATACAATCTCGATGCACGCGACGGTCTGCGCCGTGGCGTAGACCAGTTGGCCAACACGGTAAAGGTAACCCTGGGACCGAAAGGCCGCAATGTAGTGATCGACAAGGCATTCGGTGGTCCTCAGATCACCAAGGACGGCGTAACGGTCGCCAAGGAGATCGAACTGTCCGACCGTCTGGAAAACATGGGCGCCCAGATGCTCAAACAGGTGGCTTCGAAGACCAACGACCTGGCCGGCGACGGTACCACCACGGCTACGGTGCTGGCACAGGCCATCGTCAAGGAAGGTTTGAAGAACGTGGCTGCCGGCGCCAACCCGCTGGACCTGAAACGCGGTATCGACAAAGCGGTGGCCGCTACGGTGGAAAACCTCAAGAAACAGGCGCAGAAAGTGGGCAACGACCCCGAAAAGATCAAACAGGTAGCCGCTATCTCGGCCAACAACGACGAAACGATCGGTGAACTGATCGCCGAAGCTTTCTCGAAAGTGGGCAAGGAAGGCGTCATCACGGTCGAAGAGGCCAAAGGCATGGATACAACGGTGGACGTGGTGGAAGGTATGCAGTTCGACCGCGGCTATATCTCTCCGTACTTCGTAACCAACACCGAAAAGATGAACGCCGTACTGGAAGACCCCTACGTGCTGTTGTACGACAAGAAGATTTCCTCGATGAAGGAACTCCTGCCCCTCCTCGAACCGGTGGTACAGGCCGGCCGTTCGCTGATGATCATTGCCGAGGATGTAGACGGCGAGGCTTTGGCTACCCTGGTGGTAAACCGTCTGCGCGGCACGATCAAGGTTTGCGCCGTGAAAGCTCCGGGCTTCGGCGACCGTCGTAAAGCCATGCTGGAGGACATCGCGATCCTCACCGGCGGTACGGTGATCAGCGAAGAGCGCGGCTACACGCTCGAAAACTCGACCATCGACATGCTGGGTACGGCCCGCACCGTTACGGTGGACAAGGACAACACGACCATCGTCGGCGGAAAAGGCTCCTCGGAGGCTATCGAAGAACGCGTAAAACAGATCCGGGCTCAGATCGAAACCACCACGTCGGATTACGACCGCGAAAAACTGCAGGAACGTTTGGCCAAACTGGCCGGTGGCGTAGCCGTATTGTACGTGGGCGCTGCTTCCGAAGTGGAAATGAAGGAGAAGAAAGACCGCGTAGACGACGCCCTACACGCTACCCGTGCGGCTGTAGAGGAAGGTATCGTTCCGGGCGGCGGTGTGGCCCTGGTGCGCGCCAAGGAAGCCATCCAGACGGTAAAAGTTGAAAACAAAGACGAGCAGACCGGTGTGGAAATCGTCCTGCGCGCCATCGAGGAACCCTTGCGCACCATTGTAAACAACGCGGGCGGGGAAGGTTCCGTCGTGGTGGCCAAAGTCGAGGCCGGCAAGGGAGACTTCGGGTTCAACGCCAAGACCGACGAATATGTCAATATGTTCCAGGCCGGTATCATCGACCCGACGAAGGTAACCCGCGTCGCTTTGGAGAATGCCGCTTCGGTAGCGGGCATGATCCTGACCACGGAGGCTGCCGTAGTCGACATCAAGGAGGAAAATCCGGCTCCCGCTGCTCCGATGGGCGGCATGGGCGGCATGATGTAATCCCCCTGGCGAGATAACATACCTGTATTCACAGGCTCGGGGCTTGTACCTTTCGGTACAAGCCCCGAGTTTTTTTATCCCAAGGATATGGGGGGGGTAGACATCTTTTTTTGAAAAAGAAAATCGCAACTGCAGCGGCCATGAAGAGGGCGGGGGCGAAAATCATTCGAAAAAAACAGATAAAAATGGGAAAAATCCCGGGATTTTCGATACCTTTATCCCGATACTTATTCCTATTTTCCAACACTAAAAACCTCTACTGCTATGTATTGCAAGAATTGCGGTGCGGAGATCCCCGACAATGCGGTGATCTGTGTCAAATGCGGAGTGTCGGTCGTTCCGATCGAACAAGCGGCCAAAAGTCCCTGTTCCTTTGTGGGAGCGTTGCTGCTGTGCTTTTTCCTGGGCGGTTTCGGTGCCCACCGTTTCTATGTAGGGAAAACCGGTACGGCCATCGCACAGCTGCTCATGACCATCATCGGGGTGGTACTGTCCCTCATTCTGGTGGGCTACTTCCTGGTGGCAGCCGTCGGTATCTGGGTGCTGGTCGATCTGATCATGATCATCATCGGCTCGTTTACCGACAAGAACGGTCTGCCGGTCAAACCCTGACAAGGCTCTTTTGACGATTTTTTCCTCCCTGCTGGCGCTTCGCCGGCAGGGGAGAGTTTTTGTTCGCGTTGCTAAACGCGGCAGGAGTGAGGGTTTGTATTTATAGCCTGTCTTCCAAAAAGGCGGGCAGGCGCACCACAAGGGCAAAAAAGTCCCGGCCTTTTGGCCGGGACTTTTTTGCCCTTGTGGTGCGGACGGAGGGACTCGAACCCACAAACCTCGCGGCACCAGATCCTAAGTCTGGCGTGTCTACCATTCCACCACGTCCGCAAAAACCGCCCCGGTAGAGACAGCGAGGCGGCAAAGATAATACGTTTTCGAGAAAACGTCAGGCTTTTTTCCGAACGTTTTCCAGTTCGTTCCACGAAAGGGCCGCTGCCCCGAGGATGGCCACATTGCCTTCGTCCAGGCAGGAAAGCAGCACTTTGACCTTGTTTTTGAAGCAGTGGAGCATCGATTCCTCCATTGCTTCCTCGGTCGGCTTGCGGATCAGTTCGCCGGCTTTGGCCAGACCTCCGAAGAGGATGATGGCCTCGGGCGAAGAAAAGGTAACGAAATCGGCCAGCGCCCGCCCCAGGATACGTCCCGTATAGCGGAAAGCCTCGCGCGCGATGTGGTCGCCCTCCATCGCTGCTTCGTAGATACGTGCCGAAGTAATGTCGTCGAACGAAATCCCCCGCAACACGCTGGGATTGGTGCGGTTGGCCAGCATTTCGAACACCGTGCGGCGGATGCCGTTGGCCGAGCAATAGGTTTCCAGGCAACCATGGCGTCCGCAGCCGCATTCGCGCCCGCCTTCCTTGATCACCACGTGGCCCAATTCGCCGGCGAAACCGTCGTGGCCGTACACCATGTTGCCGCCGATGACGATACCGCTGCCCACGCCCGTGCCGAGGGTGATGACGATAAAGTCTTTCATGCCTTTGGCCGTGCCGAAGAGCATCTCGCCCATTGCGGCGGCATTGGCATCGTTGGTCAATACGGCCGGCACGCCGAATTTTTCCTCCATCAGGGAAACGATGCGGGTAATGCCCTTCCAGGGAAGATTGACCGCAAATTCGATACAGCCGTTGAAATAGTTTCCGTTCGGAGCGCCCACGCCGATGCCGATGAGTTCGAGATTTTCCGGACAATTCTTCAAGGCACTCATCACCTCCCGATGCAGGTTGTCGAGATAGTTTTCGAAATTCTCGCCCGGCGTAGTGGTCGAGATGGACGATTCGCAATAGATTTTCCCTTCCTTGTCTACAAAACCGTACTTGGTGTTCGTCCCGCCGATATCGATGCCCAGGGTAACTTTTTTCATAATCTTTTTTTCGTTT